>JACQYG010000292.1 GCA_016208345.1 Chloroflexota bacterium | reverse complement strand
ATCACCAGCGCCCAGTGGGGCCTCTTCGGCTTCGTGGGTGTCGCCTGTCTATTACCCTTCGCCGCGCTGCCAGTGAAGCTCGGCTTCACCCCCACTTTCCTGGACCTGACCATGCTGCTCTTCTTTGGGGTCTGGCTTCTGCGCCTGCTGGCGGAGCCGGAGGAGAAGCTGGCCAGCACCCCCTTGGACGTCCCGCTCATCGTCTTCCTGGGGCTCGCCTTTGTGTCTTTTGTACTGGGTTCCGCTTATTCGTTTTCCCAGGAGACGGTGCGCCACTTCGCCGAGATCGTGATGGCCGTTTCCATGTACTTCGGTGTGGTGAGCAATGTAAAGAACCAATGGCAGCTAGAGCACATCGTCCGCTTGGTCATACTCGCTGGCTTCGCGGCGGCGACCATCGGCATCGTCCTTTACTTCCTGCCTCGTACCACGGCCATCGCCTTGCTATCCAGCCTGCGGGTTTTTAACTATCCCAGCGGTTCAGTATTGAGATTCATCAACGACGACCCGAACCTGCCCATGCGGGCCATCTCCACGTCCATCGACCCCAACGTCTTGGGTGGTTTGCTGGTATTGGTGACTACCCTGGCCACGAGCCAGTTCTTGTCCCCAAAGCCAGCCGTCAACCGTTGGCTCCTGGTTCCCATGGGGGCGGCCATGGTGATCTGCCTGCTCCTCACCTACTCTCGTGGCTCCTGGGTAGGGCTGGCCGCGGCCCTCTTGTTCATCGCCACCGTGAAGTACCGGCGATTATGGCTGCTTCTCCTGATCTTGGCGGCAATGCTGCTCTTCCTGCCCCAGGCGGACGTCTTCGTTGGCCATCTCGTCTCCGGGGTCAAGTTCGAGGATCGGGCAGCGGCCATGCGCCTTGGGGAGTATCGGGATGCGCTGACGCTGATCTCCAGGTATCCTTTATTTGGCATTGGCTTCGGCGAGGCCCCCTCTGTTGATGTGTATCGTGGGGTCTCCAACGTGTATCTTCTGATCGCCGAGGAGATGGGCCTCATCGGACTGGGCGTCTTTGTCTCAGTGGTGGGCCTTTTCTTTATCCATGTCTGGCGCTGCCTGGGCCAGGTGACGGATCAGGCTTTGCAAAACACCCTACTGGGCCTCACCGCGGCCCTGGTGGGCGCCATGGTGGCAGGCATCTTCGACCACTACTTCTTCAATCTACAATTTCCCCATACCGTCGGTATGTTCTGGCTTTATACGGGGCTGGCCGTGGCGATCACCAGGTTCGGCCGAGCTTGTTAGTTCAGGAGTTGAACTCCTGAACAACAGAAAACACGAGCGTGCCATGAAAGTAGTTGTCCCTCACGGCTGGAACGTGTCTCCGAGGGAGGCAATGAGCATCCAGGAGAGGCTACGCCACAAGGTCGTGACGGTTAACGTGCTAGGGCCGGTGAGAACGGTGGCCGGGGTGGACATCGGCTTTCGGCACAACCTGGCCCGGGCGGCGGTGGTGGTGCTCTCTTATCCGGATTTGGCCATGGAGGAGAGAGCCACCGCCGAACTGCCGATCCAGTTCCCGTATGTGCCGGGGCTTTTGGCTTTCCGGGAGGCGCCGGCGACATTGGCGGCATTTGAAAAGCTCGCGGTGATACCGGACCTGGTTATCTTCGACGGCCAGGGGCTCGCACACCCACGGCGCCTGGGCATCGCTTCGCATGTGGGGGTCCTCCTGGACCTTCCGTCCATCGGATGTGCCAAGTCCCGCCTCTGTGGGGAGCACCAGGAACCCGGCAATGAGCCCGGCGCCTGGTCCTGGCTTTACGATCAAGGCGAGGTGATCGGCGCGGTGGTCCGCAGCAAAGCGGACGCCGACCCTCTCTTCGTCTCCATAGGCCACAAGATCGATCTTCCCACGGCCATTCACTACGTACTATCCTGTTGCCGGAACAACCGCCTGCCGGAAACCACGCGCCTGGCGCACCTGGCCGCTGGCGAGGCCCACGGCATGGACCAGCCAAGACAGAGGTCGTTGTTCGAGCTGTAGTAGGCAAGGCTCGGGAGAAAAGTCATTGAGAGCAGGCGAGCTTAGACGAGCGGCACAACTGATCGCCGGATCAAGTTATGCGGTGGCGCTCACCGGGGCCGGCATCTCCACCCCTTCGGGCATACCGGACTTTCGTTCGCCCCGTTCCGGGTTATGGGCCCATTACGACCCCATGGAAGTGGCCTCGTTGTATGCCTTCCAGCGCCAACCCCAGGCCTTTTACGGTTGGCTCCGCCCACTGGCCGAGACGGCCTGGCGCGCCCGCCCCAATCCCGCACATCTGGCCTTGGCGGAATTGGAGGAGTCAGGCATGCTGCGGGGAGTAATCACTCAGAATATCGACGACCTGCACCAAAAGGCCGGGTCGAAAACGGTGCTGGAACTGCACGGCAATTTCCGCGAGGCCACTTGCTTGAGATGCTACTCCCGGGTGCCCGCCGCCAGCTTCCTGGCCAGTTTCCTGAGCAACGGGCAGGTCCCACGGTGCCATTGCGGCGCGGTTCTAAAGCCCAATGTGGTGCTTTACGGGGAGATGCTGCCGGTTGGCCCCTTCTACCGGGCCCAGGAGATGGCAGGGCATTGTGACCTGATGATCGTGGTTGGCTCCTCCCTGGAGGTGGCCCCGGCGGCGGACCTACCCGGGGTTGCCCTGGCTCACGGTGCCAAGCTGGCCATTTTCAACCGGGGGCCGACCACCTACGATTCGCGGGCGACGGTACTGGTCAAAGGCGACGTAAGCCGAACATTGCCGATGGTGGCTCGGCTCTCCCAACAGCTTAAAGTCGCGATGGATCAGCCTGCTGGGTAGATAGAAGTACCTTGATGTTGTCCCTCTTCCTGGCCGCCTCGAACGCCTCCAGCCCACGCTCCAAAGGGTAAACGGCGCTGATCAGCGATTGAACGTCTACGAGCTTACGTTGCAAGAGCCGCAGCGCCGGGGCGAAGGGCCCACATCGGGACCCCAATAGAGTTACCTCGTCCACCACCATCGGGGACAAAGCCAGTTCACTGGTGCCATGATAGGTGCTCTTCAAAACGATGGTACCCCTGGGCTTCACCAGGCTCCGGGCGTGCAGGAAGCCCCCGGGGTGGCCGGTGCACTCCACCACCACGTCGACCTTGCGGTCGTAAGCGTCGCCCTCGCCGCGCGTCTCGATGCCCCTTTCGGCCAGTATGGCCAGCTTGTTAGGATGCCGGCCCAGGGCCACCACCCGGGCCCCGGTGAGGGCCAGGACTTGCGCTACCAATAGTCCCAGTTTACCATCCCCTATGACCGCTATCTCATAGGACGGCTTGACCTGGGTTTGCTCCAGTATCTCCAGGGCTGCCGCCAGCGGCTCGGTGAAAACCGCCTCTGAATCGGGAACTGAGGCAGGGACCCGGTGCAGGTTGCGTTCGGGCAGCACCAGGTACTCCGCCATGGCACCGTGGCGGCCATGGATTCCCAGGACCGTACGCTGGAGGCAGTGGGTGAATACGCCGCCAGCGCAGTACTCGCATTGCCCGCAATAGGCGTTGATCTCGCCCACGACCCGGGAGCCTACTAACCCTTGGTCATCGGCATCTTGCACCAGCCCCACGAATTCGTGTCCCAGCACCCCTCGAAACCCCAGGTAACCCTTGATGATCTCCAGGTCAGTATTGCAGATGCCGGCGAGCGAGACTTTTACCAGGGCCTCGCCCGCCGGCCTTTCGGGCACGGGAACGTCGGCCAGGACCTCAAGCCTTTCCCCAAATGCAATGGCTCGCACTTTCTGCCTCCTTCGCTGGTCTAAGAGCGAAATGCCTTGACGACCGCAGGTGATTATATTATTATACCCCGCGATCATTCCCGTTTCCGCCTGGTTGGAAAGGAGCGTTTTGTCCAAGCACCATTTCCGATTGTCGCAAGGCCTGGCTAGCTTGGCGGTCGCCGGCTTGGCGCTACTGCTGGCAGGCTCTCCAATGGCCTCGCCCCCGCAATCAACTGCCGCCAAGCCCGAGCCGGAAATGGGCGATTCGATTCTGACCGTGGAGCCAACCGCCGAGCCGGTGTATCGGCCGGACCGACGGCCATGGGACCTCCTCCCCAGGAAAGAGGTGCCGACTAATCTGTCAGCGGTGGTGCCGATCTTGATGTATCACCGTGTGGGCCACGTGCCCGCTGGCTCGGCCGATGCCATCCGGAAGGACCTGTCCGTCTCGCCGGAGGCCTTTGAGTTGCAGGTGGCCTACCTGGCGGATAACGGTTTCCATTCGGTGACCCTGCAAGACCTGCTTGACTATCTGGAGCGGGGCCGCCCGCTCCCGCCAAAGCCGGTCATCCTGACCTTTGACGATGGCTACGACACAATGTATCACCACGCCTGGCCCGTTCTCAAGAGGCATGGCCTGGTAGGTGTCTTCTTCGTGATAACCGATTTCGTCGGGAAGGGCGAGTATCTTTCCTGGAAGCAGATCCAGGAGATGGGTCGGACGGGGATGGATTTCCAGTCTCACACCCGCAACCATCGGGACCTGGCCAAAAGCTCCCGAGAGCAGATAGCCTGGCAGTTGAAAGGCTCCCGGGAAATGCTGGAGGCCCAGCTCAAAAGGCCGGTGCGCTTTCTGTCATACCCGGCCGGCAAGTACAATCAGACGGTGATCGATGTTGCCAGGGAGCAGGGCTATCAGGCGGCGGTGACCATCGTCTACGGTGCCACCCATTCCGCTCTTGATCGGTACGAGTGGCAACGCCTCCGCATTCGTGGGGGCGATTCGCTGGCAACCTTTGTAAAGAAGTTGAACCTGGCATATCCGGGACCGCCTGCCAGTGCCGGCGGACCAGGGGCAGCCGGTGCCCCGCTTGAAAAACCGCCTCCCGGCAAGAACCCCAGGCCGCCTGCTTGGCGGGCAGGCCCTGAAAATTGAGAATGCTGGAGGGTTCCCAGCTCTGCCGTGACTAGCCAAAGAGGGCCTCATCCATGCCGATCTACGAGTACCGTTGCCACAATTGCCAGAAACGTTTCAGCCTGCTGATCCGAGACTTCTCCCCCCTGCCAAGCCCTCGTTGTCCGTCCTGCGGCAGCGAACGGGCGGACCGACTGATCTCGCGCTTTTCCGTGGTGCGCTCCGAGGAAAGCCAGTTAGAAGCCCTGGCTGACCCTAGCCAGCTCGGCGATCTGGACGAGAATGATCCCCGATCGGTGGCCCGGTGGGCCCGGAAGATGAGCAAACAGGTCGGTGAGGATCTGGGCCCCGAATTCGACGAAATGGTGGGCCGGCTGGAGGCCGGCGAAGACCCGGAGAGCGTCGAGCGAGCCATGGGCCTGGCCGAGCCAGAGCTGGGACCTCCGGAAGACCTTTGACCATTGCCTATGCCCAGGCAAACCGCGCGGTGAAATGGCGCAGGGCCGGTGGCTCCCGGGTGATCGTCACGCCACGGATCTGGGCTCTCCTCTCGTAGACCCGCGTGACGGTCTCGACCACGTAATCCAGGTGGCTTTGAGTGTACACCCTCCGCGGGATGGCCAATCGTACCAGCTCCAGGGACGGGAAAACGGTCTCTCCCTTCTCGTCTTTCCTGGCAAACATCACCCCGCCGATCTCCACCGCCCGTACCCCACCCTCCAGGTAAAGCTCCAGCGACAAGGCCTGGGCCGGGAACTGGCTTTGTGGCAGGTGGGGCAGGAAACGCCTGGCATCCAGATAGACCGCATGGCCGCCAATGGGCTCAAGGATGGGCACCCCCGCCTCCAGCAGGCACTCTCCCAGGTAACGGGCCTGTCCAATGCGGTAGGCCAGGTAGCCCTCGTCCAGTGCTTCCATTAAACCCCTGGCCACGGCCTCCAGGTCCCGGCCGGCCAGGCCCCCGTAGGTAGGGTAACCCTCCACCAGGATCAGCCTTTGACACACCTTCTCGAACAGGGCGCCGTCGTTCATGGCCAGGAAGCCCCCGATGTTCGCCAGCCCATCTTTCTTAGCGCTCATGGTGCATCCGTCGGCGTAGGAGAATGTCTCCTGGGCGATCTGCAAGGGCGTCTTGTCGCCGTACCCAGGGGCTCTCTGCTTGATGAAATAGGCGTTTTCGGCATGACGGCAGGCGTCGATGAAGAAAGGGATCTTGTGCCGTTTAAGTATGGCGCTCATGCCGCTTACATTTTCCATAGAGACGGGCTGGCCCCCGCCGGAGTTGTTGGTGATGGTGAGCATGGGCAGGGGAATCTTGTCCGCGCCCCAGTGCTCGATGAAGTTCTCCAGCTTATCCAGGTCAATGTTGCCCTTGAAAGGCAGAGGGGCCTGGGGGTCGTAGGCCTGGTCAATGACCAGGTCAACCGCTTTACCCCCCCGAGCCTCGATGTTGGCCCGGGTGGTGTCGAAATGCATGTTGGACGGAACGGCATCCCCCGGCTTCACCAGAACAGAGAACAGTACATGCTCCGCAGCCCGGCCCTGGTGGGTGGGCACGAAATGCTGGAAGCCGAATATGGTCTTGATGACCTCATTCAGATGATAGAAGTTCTTGCAGCCAGCGTAGGACTCATCGCCCTGCATGATCCCCGCCCACTGGTAGTCGCTCATGGCTCCGGTGCCGCTGTCGGTGAGGAGATCGAGGTAGACATCCTCCGCCTTTAACCGGAAAAGGTTATAACCGGCCTCCATCAAGAGCCTCTCTCGCTCCTGGCGGCTGGTCAGCTTGATGGGCTCCACCATTTTGATGCGGAATGGCTCGGCAAAGTAATTACCCATAGACTGGTTGACCTCCTCGTCAAAACTTTTAGTTGTTGCACCTGAGCAAACGCAGTGATCGGCCTATCAGGCGGATCCGCAAGGGGCTTCGTACCCGCCGTGCCCCTGGCGCCCATAGCAGCCACGCCGCGTAGTTTATCACCTTTTGTTGGTGGAAACAAGGAGTGATTTGTTGCTCGCTATTTTGCCCTGT
>JACQYG010000291.1 GCA_016208345.1 Chloroflexota bacterium | reverse complement strand
GGGCAGCATTTTCCGGGTGATCGCCGGTATCGTGCTCCAGGTATACCGGGTCGTAACTCAGGGCTACCGCTGGGCAGGCCGGGTTCTCTATAGTGCCCACCCTTTACTGACTACCCGAAGCCTGCACCGGGCGCAAAGCCACCGACTCCAGGCGATCGTTAGGGGTGATGCCCGGGATACGTCCCCGTTTGGCCACCGGCGTTCCCGCCACCTCTTTGACGACGCCGGGGAAGTCGATCGGCCTGGCCCCGCTGATGTAGCTTCCCACGCCGAAAGCATCCACCGGGGCCCCGCAATCCAAGAGATAGCCAATGCGCTCTGGGGTAAGCCCGCCGGAGACAATGATCTTAACGTGGTTGTATCCGGCCAGATCCAGCCTGGCCCGCACCTCCTTGGCCAGGTCTGGGGTCACCCGCCCCCTCTCCGAGGGGGTATCCAGGCGCACCCCGTACAGGCGCTGGCCCATGGCCTCGGCCACTCGCAGGCTCTCCTCCACCTCGTCCTTGAAGGTATCCACCAGGATGATGCGGGGGACATTGGGCTCCATCCATTTGTCGAAGGCCAGGGCGGCCTTCACCGTGTCGCCGAAGATCAGGATCAGGGCATGCGGCATGGTCCCCGAGGGGGCCAGGCCCGCCAGCTTGCTCCCCGCCGGCGTGGAGCCGGTGATGCACCCTCCCACGATGGCGGCATAATCCATCACGTCCGCCACCTTGGGATGCACGTGGCGGGCGCCGAAGGAGATGACCGCTCGCCCCCGGGCCGCCTCCACGCACTCCCTGGCCGCCGTCGCCCAGCCGGAGCATTGAGCCAGGATGCCCAGGATCGCCGTCTCGTAGAGGCCAAAGGGGACATAGGGTGCAGTGATGCGCAGCACCACCTCTTTGGGGTGGAACTGTTCGCCCTCCTTCATGGCCCAGACCCCGGCCTCCGGCGGCAGAGCCGTGGCCAAGAGGGACAAGGCCTCCTTGATGCCGCAAAGAATGCCCTGGGCGCCGGAGAATATCTCCATGGTGACCACCGGGTTCAGGTTCTCTTTCTGAAGGATCTTCTGGGCCCGGGCGAAATAGATGTCGGCCGTCTCGCCGGAGAGGATAGGGTAGGATATGTCGAAGTTCGGGCGCATTCCGGTCTCCTTTGGCCGGTTTGTTCTAGGAATAGGGCCGGCTGACGCCAGGCGGGTCGCAGTCTTCAGGAGGTAAGCTCACGATCCGGGCCCCCAGGATCTTCTCCATGTGCTTCAGGGCAAAGGTGTGGGCCTCCTCGTCAAAGCTGGCCACGCAATCAGCGTATACCTCCACCGGGTAATCCCGGTTCCGGGCATCGGCTACCGTGTGCAGGACGCAGATGTCAGTGCAAACCCCACACACCACAAGCTTGTCTGGCCTTAAAGCCCTGAGGGTATCATCCAGAGTGGTATTGAAAAAGCCGCTGTAGCGGCTCTTGGGGACCATGGTGCCCGGGAAGGAGGACAACTCCGGGACGACCTCGCACTCGGGCGTGCCGCGCAGGCAGTGGGGCGGGAACATCTGGAATTCCTTGTCGCCTGGGTCGTGGGTATCTACCAGGTAGATGACGGCCGACCCCGCGCGGGATTCCCTGGCCAGGAGCCTTTGAACGTTGGGGATGACGGCCCGAGCTCGGTGGCCGCAGTACAGCGGATTGCCCTTCTCCAAGAAGCCCAGCAGCATGTCCACCACGATCACCGCGTTCGCCATGCCCGTGCGCCTTCACTTTCGCTCGGCTTCCTAGCTTTCGTCTTAGCTGGTGCTTCGACGAAACCGTATCAAATGCCTGAACATTCTATTCTAACTCCCTGTGCCTGTCAAGTACGACTGTCGCCAGATGTTCAGGGGATCTGCTGCCATTCGCTTTTTCCTCCTTAAACCGCGATGGTCTCATCCCACAACAGTCCTTGCAAGCGCCAGGTTCTATCGCGCCCTCGCTCGTAAATTCAGCACTCGCACCAAAGCAAACCGCCTGGTTGGCAGTTTTCATTATACTAACCAGGCGACACTGGTCTGTGACTTTCGTCGCATTTCAGGGTCTATCCGAGTTGATGTCCTGAGCTCTTGTATCTGGCGCCTCGGCTGTAGGCCAGGGCCATGTCCTCTCGCACTTTCTCCATGGTCTCTCTGGCCAGGAGCCGCGCCCGGGCCGTGCCCTGGACCAGAATATCGTCCACCAGATGGGCTCTCCCGACTATCTCCGCCCTCCGCTGGCGCAGGGGCTCCAGGTAGTCGTTCAGGGCTCGGGCCAGGCGTTCCTTCACCTCCACATCGCCCACCTTGCCAGCGCGATAACGCGCTTTCAATTCCTCCACCTCGTGGAGGTCCGAGTTGAAGAGGTCGTGGTAGGCGAAGACCGGATTTCCCTCCACATGGCCGGGGTCAGTGGCGTGGATGCGAGTGGGGTCGGTGTACATGGACAGCACCTTGCGCCGCACTGCCTCCCGGTCATCGGAGAGGTAAATCGCATTTCCCCAGCTAGCGTGCATGGTGCGGTTGTCCAGGCCGGGGAGGCGCGGCGCCGTGCTCAATAGTCCTTGGGGCTCAGGGAAGATATTCCGATACAGGCTATTAAAACGCCGGGCCAGCTCCCGGGACAGCTCGATGTGGGGCATCTGGTCCTCGCCCACCGGCACCGTGTCTGCCCGGTAGATCAGGATGTCAGCCGCCTGAAGGACAGGATAGGCCAGAAGCCCCAAAGACGGCTCCAGCCGGAGCTCCTGGATCTGCTCCTTGTACGTGGGCACCCGTTCCAGCCGCGCCACCGTGACCAGCATGCTAAGGAGTAGGGCCAGCTCGGCGTGCTCTGGCACGCCCGATTGCAATACAATAGTGCTGCGTTCAGGGTCGCTGCCCGCCGCCAGCCAGTCTGTCAGCACATGGCGGATGTTCTGCTGGATGCGTTGGGTGTGGCTGTAGTCCGTGGTCAACACGTGCCAGTCGGCGATGAGGAAGTAGCATTCGTACTCATCTTGCAGCCGGGCCCAGCTCTCAAGCGTCCCCACCAGGTGGCCCAGGTGTCTGGGGCCGGTGGGCCGGTGGCCGGTCAGGATACGCCCCTTCTTCATTTTCCTCTCCATCAGCAAAAATCGCTCCGGTGTCTGTGTGTTGGGCCTGGGGCCCAACTCCAGGCCCAACTGCTCAGATCGTCCCAGGCGATGAGGATCCCCTTGGCCGCCCTCACAGGTCCTGGGCAAGCCGCCTGCCGAACTCCCGACAGTTGGTCAGGTCCTCCTCCGTGGGAGTCAGTACTACCCTGATCCCGGGCTCGGGTACCTTGAGCTTCAGATCCTTGAGCCGCTGCTCCACCAACGGGACACCCTCGCCACTCCAGCCATAGGAGCCAAAGGCCGCCCCCACCTTGCCCTTGACCTTGATGGTGACGAAGCTGGAGAGCAGGTCCCAGATGGGCTTCAGGGCATCGCCCACGAAGGTAGGAGAGCCAATGACCAGGCCGTCGGCAGCCTCTATCTTATCCAACATCTCCTTCGGCCACCCCTGGCCGATGTCGAAGATCTCCACCTCGGCGCTGCCGTCTCCCAGGCCCCGGGCCACGGCCTCGGCCATGCGCCTGGTATTGCCGTAGGCACTGGCATAAAGAACCAGGGCCTTCTTGCGGGCCGAGGGCTCGGAGGGCCTGGCCCACTCCCGGTAACGCTCGATGTACTGCCGGGGGTTCGTCCGCAAGATCGGGCCGTGGGAGGGGGCGATGAGGGCGATGTCCAGCCCCTCCAGCTTCTTCAAGGCCTTGAACGAGTACTCCTTATAGGGTCGCATGATCACGTCGAAATAGTATCGGAAATAGTAACGGAAATCCTCCACCAGGTCGTCGTAGAGGCGCGGGTCACAGAAGTGGCACCCCAGGAAATCGCAGGGGAAGAGGACCTTGTCCTCCACCAGGTAGGTCAGCATGGTATCAGGCCAATGCACGAAGGGGGCAGTGATGAAGCGCAGGGTCTTGTCGCCCAGATCCAGCGAATCGCCGTCGCCCATCCTGAGCGGCTGCACGTCGCGGTTAAGCAAGTTCTTCACAAAGTGCTCCCCGCTGCGGGAGACCACCACTCTGGCTTGCGGGGCCTGGGCCAAGAGGATCTCCAGTGCCCCGGAGTGGTCCGGCTCCAGATGGTTCAGCACCACGTAGCCGATATCCTTGGGATTTACCAGGGCCCTGACGTTAGAGAGAAACTCCTCCTGGGCGGCCGGCGTTACCGTGACCGTTTCCACGATGGCCACTTTCTCGGCCTGGATAAGGTAGGAATTATAGGTGGTCCCACGATCCAGCGGCATGATCACGTCGAAGACCTTGCGGTCGGGGTCCAACATCCCCACATAGTAGAGGTCCTCCAGGATTTTGAAGGGCTTCATTGCTGCCTCCTATGAATGTTAGTGGTGAGACTACGCTGCTTTTCCGCCGGAAGGCTCAGTTGTTTCAAGGGGTCACGGTGACGGTTTACCGGCAAAGAACCCGTTTAGGCCCTGGCGCCTGGGTTTTCAGCCGAAGCTAATCTATCACAAAGGTCACCTGTTGGCAAGCAGTCCAGCCAGCTCGTATTGCTTATCTGCGATCAAGCCCTTGACAGGGTGTCAGAGGAGTATTACTATCTGTGCGGTGAACACGATAGAGTACCACCAACCGCCCCTTGCCGGAGGCTGGAGTGAAGATCACCTTTTTAGGCACCGGGGCCGCCCAGGGCATCCCGGCCATAAATTGTGACTGCGAGCACTGCACCCGCGCCCGCAGTGAGGGTGGAAAACTGGCTCGGGAGAGAAGCGCAGTCTTATTCTCTTTGCCTGGCTATGAGCTCCTGGCGGACACACCGCCGGATGTCCGCATCCTTATCTTGAAGAATGATATCACCCATCTGGATGGCATCCTGGTCACCAGCTCCAGCTACGATCACATTGGTGGGATCAAGGAGTTCGAATACTGGCGGGAAAACGTGGACTTCCTGGCCGAGGACACCCTGTTTGAGCTCATCAAGCAGGAACACTGGACGCCCAGGCTGGAGGAACTCATGTTCCACGTTCCATACTATCCAGGAGCCTCCCTGTACTTCGGCGAGGTCTCCATCGTCCCCTTCGCTGCCCGCCAGCGCCGTCCCATCTTCGGTTTCTCGATCAAGGAAAAGGATCGGCGGGCCATCTACACCTCGGATACTCAGGGTCGCCTGACCAACTACGCCCGCCATTTCATGCGCAACTGCGACCTCCTGATCGTCAATACCCCTGCTTTTGAGCCCCCGGCCCAAGAGCAGATCACCGTAGTGGAAGCCCTCCGTTTGCGTGAGGCAGTGGGGGCCAAGCGGCTGATCCTGACTCACATCGACCACTTGAACAAGCCCCACGACGAACTGGAACGCTACGTCCGGCAGTACCCTGAGGTGGCCGTGGCCTACGACGGCATGGTCGTAGAGGTGTGATATGCGGATCAGATTCCTGGGCACTGGGGCTGCCGAGGGGGTGCCGGCCATCAACTGCGATTGCGACCACTGCACCCGGGCTCGAAGAGAAGGCGGAAAGCTGGCTCAGGAAAGAGGCGCGGTCTTATTCTCTTTGCCTGGCTATGAGCTCCTGGTGGACGCGCCCCCCAATATCCTGGACCTCCTGGCCCGGAACCAGGTGACACGCCTGGACGGGATCTTCTTGACACACCATCACTACGACCACAGCGCCGGCCTGGAGGAATTCATCTACTGGCGGAAGGATTTAGACCTCCTGGCCGAGCCCAAGATCTATTCCCATATAACGAATGAGGAGTGGGCGGGGCGCCTGGGAGAGGTGGCTTTCCACATCCCTTCTCGGCCAGGCCTGGCTGTCTATTTCGACGGCTTTTTCACGGTACCTTTCGGCGTGCACCACTCGGTCCCTTGCTTCGGCCTGGCCTTTCACGTCAACGGGCAAAAGATCGTATACACTTCCGATGGCGACAGCCGCCTGAGCAACTACGCCCGGCGGCTCGTCTTGGGCGCCGATCTCCTCATGGTCAATACCCCTTTCTTCGCCAACGGGCCCGCAGCGGCCCACCTGGACGTGGGCGAGGCCATCGCCCTAAAGGAACAGGTGGGGGCCACCCGCATGATCCTCACCCATATCAACCACCTTAACCGCCCCCACGATCAACTGGAGGAATACGTTCGCCAGTTCCCTGGAGTGACGGTGGCCTACGATGGACTGGAGATAGAGCTCTAGCCTAGTGCGCCACGAGCGCGGCCCCGCTGCCTAACTTAGGGCACACTCTGACGGCTGACCGCTGATGGCCGTCTATTGTCCACTACTTCCTTGTCTACCTCGTGCTCATCCAGCCAAAGAACAGGACGAAGAACACGCTCGCGACCAGGCAGGTGACAACTGTAACTACGAAGCCGGAGCGCTGCCAAATCTTGAACGTGATCGGCGTGTGGGTCTTTTCGCTCAACCGCATCGTCAGCACACCGGCCGTCGAGCCGATCGGCGTACCGTTGCCGCCAAAGCCTGCGCCCAATGCCAAGGCCCACCACAGCGCGGTAGTCGGAACGCCTACACTATCCAAATACTGAATCACGGGAATTATCGCAATGGTGAAGGGGATATTATCCACTATGGCGGACAGAAACGCCGCCCCCCACAGCAGCAGGAGACTGGTCACCACCAGATTGCCTCCGGCGAGAGAGGCCAATACCTGTCCGAGGGCAGAAAGCACACCGGCCGCTTCCAGCCCTCCTACCGCGACAAACAGCGCAGCGAAGAAGAGCAACACCCCCCACTCCACATCCTTGAGTATCTGATCCACATCTGGACGCACCCACGCCAAAGCAATGGCCGCACCGATCATCGCAACGAACGCGGCCGTCAAATGCAGCAGGCCGTGCAAAAAGAACAGCAGGATGGTAATGCCGAGCGCGATCAAAATCTTCCGCAGCGTGGCCTGGTCGTGCAGGGCGTCCGCCGGAGTCAGCCGCATCACCGCGGTGACGTCTTCTGGCACCTGCGCCAATTCCTGGCGGAAAGTGACGCGGAGCAAGAGCAGCGTGGCTAGCCACGCTAGGGGGACGACGGGACCCAGATGAATCAGAAAATCGTTAAAAGAGAAACCGGCAGCCGAGCCGATGAGGACATTAGGCGGGTCGCCCACCAAAGGTGCCGTTCCGCCCACGTTGGATAACAGCGTCTCAGCCATTAGCAGTGGCAGAGGATTGATTCCCAACAATTGCGCAATCAGCAGTGTGACGGGCACAATCAGCACAACGGTTGTGACG
>JACQYG010000290.1 GCA_016208345.1 Chloroflexota bacterium | reverse complement strand
TTGTCGGCCACCACGATGCGCCAGCGATAGGGACAGTTGGCGCCCAGGTAGTCTCGCAGGGCCGAGACGCTTCTCTCCAGCACCCGCTCCTCGTTGTACACCGGAATGACCACGTCCACTTTGACCTGTCCCGGCTCCATGAGCTCAGCTCCTCAACCGGCCATCCCCAGGTGTTCCCGAAGGGCACGGGCCACGGCAAAGGGGTCGCCGGCGATGACGCTGGCCGCGTAGAGCTCCATGGCTCCCATGTCGGCGGTCTTGTTGTTGGGGTCGCCCCGGTCCACCGCCCGCACGAAGATCGGGAAGCCCTGCCAGTCCTCCTGAACCCTCGCCAGAGGCGGCATATATACCGCCAGGTTGAAGCTCTGGACCCCCAGCCGCCCAGTGAGGCAGGAGAGAACGTTGTAGATCGCCTCCTTCAGCGCAACATTCCATCCCGGACTCACCACCAGGAGCTCTTTCTCTTTGATGGGCGTCAGGTGGGCCAGGTAGCGCACCGAGCCCGGTTGGAATCCCAGCCCCAGGGCGGCGTGGGCCCGGTACAGGTCATCGAAGTAGTTCGCGCCGTACTGGCTCTGGTAGTCCAGGGCTACCCGCCGCAGGTGCTCCACCTTGGCGTAGTGCATGTCCGCGGTCATGGTCATCTGAGCATGCCCGTGCAGGATGGAGGCGCCGCTCTTCCACAGGCAGTTCCACATGAAGAAAAAGTAGCGGGCCCTGGGGTCGGCGTCTTGGGCCTGCTGGCCCCAGGCCAGGGCGGTCTCCAGGTAGTCGGCCACGCCTTCGCGGGTGAAGGACAGGGGATCGTGCTCGTTGAAGACCACCACGCCGTGGAAGCCGTCGTATTTGGCGATGTTGCTGGCGGTGATGCTATGCTGGCCCTTAACCCGGCCAAAGGAGTCCTCGGGGGTTCCCTCCAGTGGTTTGCAGAAGGGGTCGCCCACGTTCTCCATGATCGTCTTTTTGAGGTCGCCGGCGCCTTTGGCCTCCATGGGGCGCCGGGCCCGAAGCTCATTGAAGAGCGCTCCCTCGAAGGTGACCAGGTTGGTGACCTTGATGATCTTCTGCTGGCGCACCGCCTCCACCGAGCCGAAGAGCCTGGTGATCCAGGCGTCCATGCTCTGGGGTGGGCGTACTGTCCCCACGGTGGTGCTGACGTGAAACAGGCGCCGGAAGACGGCTCTGTCCTCCGGGGGTAGGGCCTCCACCAGATGAGGGAGCTCAGCGATGGATGGTTGAATGTTCATGACCTTTTTCTTTACTGGTAAAGCAACACAGCCAGCCGCTATCCTCCGCTGGCGTGAAACTCTCGGGCTTTCTGATAGAGCTCGATGTAGCGGCGGGCCGAGGCGTTCCACGAGAAATCGGCCTTCATGCCCCTCAACTGAAGCTCCGCCCAGACCTGCGGGTACTTGTAGGTCTCCAGGGCCCGGACCACGGCGGTGAAGAGGGCCCAGCGGTCGTAGAGCTGAAACGAGAAACCGTTGCCCTGGCCGGTCCGGGGGTCCCAGTCGGTCACGGTGTCCGCCAGCCCTCCGGTGGCCCGGACGATGGGGACGCTGCCGTAGCGCATGGCGATCATCTGTCCCAGGCCACAAGGCTCAAAGCGAGAAGGCATCAGGAACATGTCGCTCCCGGCGTAGATCTTCTGGGCCAGGGCGGCGTTGAAAGTCAAAAAAATCGCGCACCGGCCGGGGTAGTCCTGGGTGACCTTGGTGAACATCTGGTGGTAGTGGGGGTCGCCGGTGCCCAGGAGGACGAACTGCACCCCCAGGTCCATCAGGTGGTCCATGACCTCGCCCAGGATGTCGAATCCCTTCTGGTCGGCCAATCGGGAGATTATGCCCACCAGGGGAACGTGGGGGTCTTCGTTCAGGTGGGCCTCTTTTTGCAAGGCCAGCTTGTTTTCCACGCGCCGGCCCAGGGAGTCAACCGAGAAGTTGGCGGCAATGTAGCTGTCAGTGGCGGGGTTCATGAGTTCCACGTCGATGCCGTTCAGGACCCCGAAGACCCGATCCTGGCGATCACGGAGGAGGGGATCCAGCTTCTCCCCATACTCCGGCGTCATTATCTCCTGGGCGTAGCGCTCGCTCACAGTGTTGACCACGTCGGCGAACCGGATGCCGCGCGCCATCAGGTCCACTACATGGTCCAAGTCAGCCATCCCAGGGTGGACCAGGAAGCCGTATTCGTCAATGCCGGCCACCTCCAGGATGCGGCGGCCGAAGACCCCCTGGTATTGCAGGTTATGGATGGTAAACACCGAGGCGGTCTGGTCCCAAAATGGGTCCTGTCGGTAGATGGTCTCCAGCCAGTTGGGGACGATGCCGGTGTGCCAGTCGTGGCAGTGGATCACGTCGGGCTGCCAGTCCAGGAGCTTCAGCATCTCCAGGGCAGCCCGGGCGAAGAAGATGAAGCGCTCTCCGTCGTCTGGGTAGCCGTAGATGCCCTCGCGGTTGAAGTATTTTTCGCTGTCCACCAGGTACACCGGGACACTGGAGCCGATGGACGAATCTTTCACCGAGGCCATCTCGTAACGGTTATCCATGGGCACAGGGTAGAGGTCCAGGAGTTTGGCCAGGCCAAACCGGCCATCGTCGATGCGCCCGTACTTCGGAATGGCGATGCGCACGTCCAGGCCCAGCTCTTGGAGTGCCTTGGGCAAGGCGCCGCCCACGTCGGCCAGCCCTCCGGTCTTGGCGAAGGGGACGGCCTCGGCGACGAGGAAAAGGACCCTCATTGGCTTATCGGTCATGAGCGAGAACTCCTTGTTTGCGAGTCTAGGAACCGCCTCGGGCCGAGTGCCCGGCGATCCTTGTGGTCCCAGCACCGGGCACGGGCACCTGGTCCAGGATCTCGGCCAGTATCGCCCGGGAGTTCACGTTCTTAAGTCGGGCAGCGGGGCTCACGATGATCCGGTGGGCCAGGACCGGCTGGGCCAGGGCCTTGATGTCATCGGGGAGCACATAGTCGCGGCCCTCCAAGGCGGCCCGGGCCTGGCCGGTGCGATACAAGCCCAGGGAGCCCCGGGGGCTGGCACCCAGGTATATCTCCTCGTGGTTCCGGGTGGCCTCCACCACCGTCACGATGTACTCTTTAACCGGAGGGCTCACGTGGACCGGTTTGATGGCCCCCTGCATGGACAGGAGGTCCTCTATGCCCACTACCTGGCTCAAAGTCTCGATGGGGTGCGAGAACTGTTGCTGATCCATGATGGTGATCTCGCTGGATTTGCCGGGGTAGCCCAGGGTAATGCGCATGAGAAAGCGATCGAGCTGGGCCTCCGGCAGGGGAAAGGTGCCCTCGTATTCGATGGGGTTCTGGGTAGCCAGAACCAGGAATGGCTTGGGCATGGGGTGGGTGACGCCGTCCACGGTTAGTTGGCGTTCCTCCATGCACTCCAGGAGGGCCGACTGGGTCTTGGGCGTGGCGCGGTTGATCTCGTCGGCCAGGACGATCTGGGCCAGCACCGGGCCCGGGCGGAACTCGAACTCCTGGGTCTTCTGGTTAAAGATGGAGGTGCCGGTGACGTCGGAGGGGAGAAGGTCTGGAGTGAACTGGATGCGCTTGAAGGTGCAGCCGATGGAGCGGGCCAGGGCCTTGGCCAACATGGTCTTGCCCACGCCGGGGACGTCCTCGATGAGGGCGTGGCCCCGGCAGAGAAGCGAGATGAGAGCCAGGGTGACCTCCTCGTGCTTGCCGACGATGACCTTCTCCACGTTGCCGGTCACCAGCTCGGCCATGTTCCTTATATCGATCATCAGAGTACTCCCGGTGGGATGCTCACTGGATGTCAAAAACTCGTGCCATTATAGCTTAAGTACCGGTCAAGCGCAAGATTGTTTACTATTGAGCTTCGTGAAATAAAAGGAACAATCATAACTCCAACTTGGCGTACTGGAAGAATGAACGGATCAGATGCGTCTGG
>JACQYG010000267.1 GCA_016208345.1 Chloroflexota bacterium | reverse complement strand
TTGACAATGGCCTGCCTCCATGATATAATAGTAACACGCGTTAGTAACACGAGTTAATAGAGCATATCTTGTCTAGAAAACGCGCCAACAGCCACGATGTGGCCAAACTGGCCGGGGTCTCACGCACCACGGTCTCATTTATCCTGAACAGAGTGACCGGTGTCCAGATCCCTGAGGAGACCCGCCGCCGGGTCTGGGAGGCGGCACGCCAGCTCAACTACTACCCCGATGCCGCTGCCCGCTCCCTGGCCAGCGGCAAGAGCCATGTTATCGGCCTGATCCTCTGCCAACAAGCCGATCACCTGGCCGCTGATCTCTTCCTGCCGGAGGTATTGCGTGGCATTACCGATAACGCTCGGGGGTGGGACTTCCGCGTCCTGCTGGAAACGGTGGCCAACGTCAGCGCACCGGACGCCTACCTTTCTCTGGCCCGGGAACGGCAGATCGACGGCATTGTCATCTCCGGCCCTCGTTCCGATGATCAGCAGTTGGGACAACTGGTAGCCGAGGGGTTCCCCCTAGTCCTCCAAGGCCGCCTGAGGGGGGCAGACATCCCTTTCGTGGATGTGGATAACGTGGCTGGAGCTAAACAGGCCGTGGCTCACCTCATCAGGCTGGGGCATCAACGCATCGGCTTGATCACCAACGCTCCCTTACATTATACGGCCAGCGAGGATCGCTACCGTGGTTACCGGCAGGCCTTGTCTGAGGCGGGCATTGCCTATGATGAGGCGCTGATGCGTCAGGGCGATTTTGTGGAGGAGAGCGGCTATCAGGCTATGCGCGAGCTCCTTGGGCTGCCGACCCGGCCCAGCGCCGTCTTCGTGGCCTCGGACGTGGTGGCCTTCGGGGCCCTGGCCGCCATTAGGGAGCAAGGTCTGCGCATCCCCCAGGACATGGCCGTGGTTGGCTTCGACGACATCCGCCTGGCCCCCTACATGCACCCGCCCTTAACTACGGTGCACCTGCCGGCCTACGAATTGGGCTGGCAAGCGGGAGATTTGCTCCTGCAGTTGATCCGCGGCGAGACACCCATGAGAACCGCTGTGCTCCTGCCCACCGAGTTGGTCATACGGCGCTCATGCGGTGCTCGGGCACGGCAAAAAGACTAGATCAAGAAACGCGCCAACAGGGAGAGGGCCTGTTTTTGCGGCATGAGTAGCGCGAGTTACCAAATGCCTCAGTGACGATGGAGAGGAGGCAAAGATGGTTGCGCCGACCGCCATCTCTCAGACTCGACAGCGCTGGCCCCGGGACATCCCAGGGATACCCGTCATCAGACACCGCTGGCTGGAAATCCTCATGGTTGCCCCGCTAGTGACCTACATCCTGGGCTTCACCCTGCTGCCAAGCCTGAACGTGATCTACATGAGCCTCCAGGAAAAGGGTGGCGCGGCATTCCCCACCTTGGTCAACTACCGCTACATCTTCGAACGCCCTCAGTTCGCCCAAGCCGTGCTGAATACTCTGGTCATCACCATCGTGGGCCTGGCCTTGGAGATGACGGTCGGCATGATCATTGCCCTCATCCTTGCTCTATTGACCCAGCGCGTTTTGCCCATCATGACCTACTATTATCTGGTGCGGGGCAGCGCCTTCGATGCCGCCACCTATGCTACTATCCTAACGATCACGGTCTTCCTGGTGACGTTATGGTTGCAACGGGGGCTCAATACTCGCTACCTGGCTGGGCCGGTGAAGGGCTAGCCTCGGAGGAGGTGATGCACGGCGCAGGATCGAAATCCCCATGTCGCCATTCTGGCTGGTCGTGAGGCGCCTAGAGGCTGCGCCAGCGAGGGTGCCCGCATGGCCGCGCGGGGCCCACTGACCCGCCAGTTGGCTGCTACAAAGATGAAGGAGAACAACAATGTGTGAGTCGATCAAGAGGGCGCTGGGCATTGCCTTGACCCTACTCGTGCTCGGAGCCCTCCTCCTCGCCGGCTGTGGGCCAACGCCGACGCCGGCACCCACCAAGCCGCCGGCGCCGACAGCGCCGCCTGCTCCCGCTACACCTGTGCCGACCAAGCCTGCCGTTGAGAAGATTGGCGGCAGCGTCAGCGTGCTGGCTGTGTGGGGTGGCGACGAACTTGAAAGCTTCAAGGCGATGATCAAGCCGTTTGAGGACTCGACCGGCATCAAAGTCGAGTACGAGGGCACCCGCGACCTGAACGCAGTGTTGACCACCCGGGTCCAGGGCGGCAACCCGCCCGACCTGGCCGGCCTGCCCGGTCCCGGCCAGCTCCAGGAGTTCGCCAAGAGCGGTAAACTGGTCGCCCTCGACAACATCCTGGACATGAACGCCATGAAGCAGCAGTACGACGTGGGCTGGCTGAACCTGGCTACCTACAACGGCAAGTTGTACGGCATCTTCAGCAAGGCCGCCGTCAAGAGCCTCATCTGGTACAACCCCAAGGCGTTCAAGGCCGCTGGCTACGATGTCCCCAAGACGTGGAACGATTTGCTGGCCCTGAGCGACAAGATCGCCGCTGCCGGCAAGACGCCGTGGTGCGTTGGCCTGGAGAGCGGTGCGGCCAGTGGCTGGCCGGCCACCGACTGGATCGAGGACATCATGCTCCGCACGGCAGGCGTGGACACCTACGACCAGTGGTGGCAACACAAGATCTCGTGGACCGATCCGGCGGTGAAGAATGCCTGGACCACCTGGGGCAAGATCGTCGCCAACGACAAGTACGTCTTCGGTGGCAAGCAGGGAGTGTTGTCCACCAACTTTGGCCAGTCGCCCTTCCCGATGTTCACCGACCCACCCAGCTGCTACATGCACCGCCAGGCCAGCTTCATCACCGACTTCATCCAGAAGCAGTACCCCAAACTGAAGTCCGGTGAAGACTTCAACTTCTTCCCCTTCCCACCCATTGACTCCGCCAAGGGCAACCCGCTGTTGGTGGCCGGTGACTTGTTCGGGATGTTCAAGGATACGCCGCAGTCCCGGGCGCTGATCAAATACCTGACCACTGCTGATGCCCAGTCGATCTGGGCCAAGCGCGGCGGCTTCCTGTCGGCCAATAAGACCGTGCCGCCCACCGTCTACCCCGACCTGCTCACCCAGCAGATTGCCGACATGCTCACCAAGGCCAGTGCCGTTCGCTTCGATGCCTCTGACCTGATGCCCGAGGCGGTCAACAGCGCCTTCTGGAAGGGCACCCTGGAAGGCCGCGAAGGACGCGTACAAGTAGCGCATAACGGCCACCACCCCTTCCCCTCTCCCTGGCAGGGAGAGGGGAAGGGAATGGTCGGCTACCTAGTTGAAGGAGAAGGGCCCCATGGCTAACACGCTCTTGATGGCCCTGATCGTGGTCCTGGGCGTGCCGGCCGTGATGGTCGGCTACGTGGGACTGGTCGAGTGGCTGCTTGGTTTCCTACCAGAGCGGCATCGGCCAGGTGTCCGGCCGTGGCTATGGATCGGGCCGGCGGTTCTGTTCCTGGTCGTCTTCCTGGTCTATCCAGCGCTGAACACCGCCGGCATCAGCCTGTTTAATGCCGACTCGACCCGCTTCGTCGGTCTGGCCAACTATGCCTACGCCTTCACTACCCAAGACATGTTGATCGCGTTCAAGAACAACATCCTGTGGCTGGTGCTCTTTACTCTGCTAACTGTGACCTTCGGCCTGATCATCGCCGTGCTCTTTGACCGCGTGCACTACGAGGCAGCAGCTAAGGCACTCATCTTCTTGCCGATGGCCATCTCCTTCGTCGCCGCCGGCGTGATCTGGAAACTGATGTACGACTTCAAGCCGGCCGGGCTGCCCCAGACGGGCACAGTCAACGCCATACTCACCACCGCCATACCCAGTTTCCAGCCCCAGGCCTGGTTGTTCAACCCATCAACTAATAACCCGGGCTTGATTGCAGTCGGCGTGTGGATGTGGACTGGCTTCTGTATGGTCATCCTGTCAGCTGGGCTTAAGGGTATCCCGACCGAGATCCTAGAAGCAGCTCGGGTGGATGGCGCCAACGAGTGGCAGGTCTTCTGGCGCATTATCCTCCCGATGCTCAGTTCCACGATCACCGTCGTCGCCACGACGATGATCATCAACTCACTCAAGGCCTTCGACATCATCTACGTCATGACCAACGGTAACTACGGCACCGAGGTCATCGCCAACCGGATGTATAAGGAAATGTTCAACTTCCATCAGTTTGGTCGGGCGAGCGCCATCGCCGTGATTCTCCTGCTGGCCATCATCCCGATCATGCTCAAGAACATCCAAGACTTCAGACGACAGGAGGCACTACGATGACTACCGCCGCTATAGCGCAGCCTCGTGAACGTGAGGCCTCCCTCAGCGCACGCCTCGCCCGGGCGCTCAGCCAGGGCCCGCTGCACGTGGTCGTGCTCCTGATCTGCGCCGTGTGGCTGCTACCGTCGGTCGGCCTGCTGGTCAGCTCCTTCCGGCCGGCGCGCCTAGTTGCCTCGACCGGCTGGTGGACGGCCTTCACACCGCCATTCAACTTTACGCTGGGTATGTACCGCGAGGCGCTGAGCACGAGTGGGATGGCCCAGAGCTTCGTCAACAGCCTGTTTATCTCCATTCCGTCCACCGTTATCCCGATCATGATTGCCGCCTTCGCCGCTTACGCCTTTGCCTGGATGAAATTCCCGGGGCGCGATCTCCTGTTCGTCATCGTGGTCGGGCTGTTGGTCGTCCCGCTCCAAATGACCCTGATCCCGGTGCTGCGCCTGTTCAACGCCTTGGGGTTGACCGGCACCTTCCTCGGCATCTGGCTGGCCCACACCGGCTACGGCCTGCCCTTCGCCGTCTATCTGCTGCGTAACTTCTTCGGCGCTCTGCCCAAGGACCTGTTCGAATCGGTCTACCTGGACGGGGCATCGCCGTCCACTGCTTTCTTCTGGTTGGTGTTGCCGCTGTCCGTGCCGGCCTTGGCGTCGCTGATTATCTTCCAGTTCATGTGGGTCTGGAACGACCTGCTGGTCGCGCTGATCTACCTGGGTGGCACGCCCAAGGTGGCGCCGATGACCGTGACCATCAGCAACCTGGTGAACTCGCTGGGCGGCAACTGGCAGGTGCTGACCGCGGCGGCCTTCATCTCGATGCTGCTGCCCATGCTTGTTTTCTTCAGCATGCAGCAATATTTCGTGCGGGGGATTCTGGCCGGGTCGGTGAAGGGATGACCTGGTACAAAGACGCCGTATTCTATGAAGTCTACATCCGGGCTTTCTGTGACGGCAATGGCGACGGACACGGCGACTTCCAGGGCTTGACCAGCAAGCTGGGCTATCTCCAGGAGCTGGGGGTGGACTGCCTCTGGCTGTTGCCGATGTACGATTCGCCCTTGGTCGACGATGGCTACGACGTCAGGGACTTCCTCAAGATTCACCAGGACTACGGGACAGTCGAGGATTTCAAAGAGATGGTTCAG
>JACQYG010000006.1 GCA_016208345.1 Chloroflexota bacterium | reverse complement strand
TAACTATCGTGCTCGTCAGCATTGGTTTCCTCCTCTTCCTCATCGCTGATTTCGGGCAAGCGGTCAAGATACCAGAACCATGCCCCTTTTACGCTCTCCGTTCCACGCCCTTTCTCAATCAACTTGGCGCGCTCTTCGGCTATTGGAAACACCACCCAATGTTTGTATGAATTACGTCCACTCATCGCGTAGAATGCTTTCGGCAAAGCCACATAGCCGCGTCGCGGGTCAAACATTGTCTCGGGTACGGGGCCCACGGCTCGGGTGCTTGGTCATCGGTGATCTTCGGGGGCGAAGACAGGTTGGAAGGGCAACAAAAAAGCCGTGGACCGTTTATTTCGCGCTATCCTGCGCATTGGCCCACGGCTCGAGGGTACTTATGTCAACCTGGAGATGGGCACAATGCAACACCGGAAGCGTCAGCGCCGCCAAGAGGCAGGCGAATACGGTAGGTGCCAGCCACAAGGTCTCGCATCAGTGCTCTCTCCTTTCTGAGGATCTAACGCCAGGAGTATAACCCATATCGCTGGGAATGTCAATAGCTGCAGGCAAAGTACCCGCCAGTCAAACCCATTTGACTGGTTTTGGAGAGAATATCATATAGCAGTACTAGACAAGGAAGCAACGCACCCAGTCCCCTGGGCTGACCTCCCGCAGTGGGGGTTCCTCCTGCGCGCAACGCGCCACCTTCATGTAGCAGCGCGTCTGGAAGACGCACCCGGGCGGAACCCGTGATGGACTGGGGATCTCACCCTCCAGGATGATCTCCTCGGGGATCATCGCCTGCTCTTCTGGCATGATGACCGGTACAGCGGAGAGGAGGGCGCGGGTGTAGGGATGGAATGTCCGGGCGAAGAGTTGATCGGTGGGGGCCATCTCCACAATCTTACCCAGATACATCACCGCAACATGATTGGCCACGGTCTTCACGACACTCAGGTCGTGGGAGATCAAGAGGTAGGTCAAACCCAGGCGCTTCTGTAGCTCTATGAGCAGGGCCAGGATCTTCGCCTGCACTGAGACGTCCAGGGCTGAGGTGGGTTCATCTTGAACGACGAGTTTGGGGCTCAGGGCCAGGGCCCGAGCAATGCATACCCGCTGCTTCTGTCCACCGCTCAGGGCGTGAGGATAGCGGTACATGTACTGGGTGGGGATCTCCACCAGGTCCAGCAGTTCCCGGACGCGCTGGAGGCGTTCCCGGGTCGTGCCCACGTTGTGAATCTCCAGGGGGGCGGCGATGCTGTCGGCCACGCGCCGTCGGGGATTGAGGGCAGCAGCCGGGTCCTGGAAGACCATCTGCATCTGCCGTCGCCAGGGCTTAAGAGTTTCCTCAGAGAGTTGGGCGATGTTTGTCCCTTCAAAAATGATGTCTCCTGCTGTTGGAGGCAGGATTCGAATCACCGTCCGCCCAACCGTGGTCTTCCCGGAACCGGACTCTCCTACCAGGGCAAAGGTCTCGCCAGCATGGATAGAGAACGATACATCATCTACCGCTTTAACCAGACCAACCTGCCGACTAAAAAGTCCGGCTGTGATAGGGAAGTGCTTCTTAAGCCCACGCACTTCCATGAGGATCTTGCTATTGTTCATGCATTCGTTCCTCGGCCCTGGGAGAATGCGGGGTCGTGAAGATGGCAGGCCACCTCGTGCCCTGCGGCCACCGGGCGTAGCCGGGGCTGCACCGTCGCGCAGGCGGGCACGGCCCACTCGCAGCGCGGCTGGAAGCGGCAGCCTTGGGGGGGAGAGACATAGTCGGGAATGCGTCCCGGAATCCCTTCCAGTTCACTGCCGCTAAGCTTAGGAATGGAAGCTATAAGCCCTTGGGTGTAAGGATGCTTTGGTGAGGAGAAGAGTTGGTTTGTTGGGGCCGTCTCGGCGATCTCGCCCGCGTACATCACGTAGATGCGTTCCGACATTTCTCGGGCCACACCCAGGTTATGGGTCACATAGAGGATAGCCAGACCCTCCTCGTGCACCCGCTCTTTGAGCAGACGGAGGATCTGGGCCTGCGTTGTCACGTCAAGGGCCGTGCCTGGCTCATCGGCAATGAGCAGCGATGGGTGACTGGCAAGGGCCATGGCAATAAGGACGCGCTGGCACATGCCGCCGCTCAGTTCCACGGCGTAGCTGCGCAGGACCCGTTCCGGGTCTGGGATGTTGACCTTAACGAGATGGTCAAGGGCTTTGGCCCGTGCGACCTTTCGCCCAGCCCGTCCCATAAGGGGTGTGGCAACGTACGTTCCCCAGTTGACGTTGACGCGTCCTTGCCACAGGATGAGGTCAACCATCTGCTCTTCAATGGTGAATACGGGATTCAACGACCCAACAGGCTCTTGTGGTACCAGGGCGATGTCGCAGCCGCGCACGGCATGCAACTCCCGATACGACATTTGCAGCAGATCGCGCTCTTTGAACAGGATGCGCCCCTGCACGATGCGCCCCGGTGGTGTTGGCAGAATGCGCAACAGGGCCTTGAGGGTGATGGATTTGCCACAGCCCGTCTCACCGACCAGACCAACCCTTTCCCCGTCACGGATGGAGAGACTGACACCATTCAGGACTTTGGCCGTTCCCTCGAAGGTAGAGAAGTGAATGTGGAGGTTTTCAATGAACAGCAGCATTACTCTAATTCCACGTCAAAGGCGTCGCGCAGCCCATCCCCTAGCAGGTTAAAGGCCAGCACGGTGACGAAGATGGCCAGGCCAGGGAAGGTCGTCATCCACCACTTCTCC
>JACQYG010000266.1 GCA_016208345.1 Chloroflexota bacterium | reverse complement strand
CGGAAGATGTGGATGAACTCTTTGCGAATGATCGAGCGCAGGCGAACCAGACTCATGGCTTGCTCCCTTCCCGCAACCCGAGAGCGGTTCCGCCGGTTGGCGCTGGTCGTGGCGCCAGGCCGCCGATGAGAAAGTCAACCAACTCGCCCGCCAGGCGCTTGCGCTCGGGGCCGGGCATGGCGCGCTCGCCCAGGATGGTGGGCACGACGAAGTTCATCACGAAGGCGCCCACGGTGGCTCGGGCCACCATCCGCGCGTTCGTCTGCCGGTATATCCCCTTGTCCATGCGGGCCTGGAAGTAGGCCTCCAATTGGGTTGTCACCGGCAGGAAGACCCGGGTGAAATAGGACCGGCGCAGCTCGTCGTCCACCATGATCTGCTGAAACAGCACCAGCAGCATGTCGGCGTTGCTCGTAATGCTCTCCAGCCTTCGGCCGATCAGGTTTGCCAGGAAGCTCTGCTCGTCCAGGTTGAAAAGCTCCGCCGTCAGGGCTTCCTGCAGGGACTCGGTGACCAGGCTTCCCAGGAGGCTGATGAGCAGGTCCCGTTTGCCCTGGAAGTAGTTGTAGATCGTTCCCTCGGCTATCCCCGCCAGGGCGGCGATCTCGCGGGTGGTAGCCTTCTCGAAGCCCTTCTGAGCGAAGATGCGGCCCGCTGCCGCCAGGATCTCCCTGCGGCGTTCCTGGCGCAACCTTTCCCGCAGCGCATCGGGTTTCCTGCCCATCTCGGCATCCTCTCCAAATGGATGAGTGAACACACACTCAGGTGAGTGAGAGCACACTCATATTATACCACCAACCTGACCTTTGTCAAGCTCTAATCACCGGTATGCCCCATCAGAGTTTTTGCCTTGACTGTGCGGTGCGAGCAGGCTATAATGTACGGGTCACGCTTTTCTGACTTGAAACAGTGGTGGCACCCAAGTTTACTGTGAGTTGACAAGTGTTGGGCCGGTCACGGTGACACCGTCCTCGGATAGAAGGAATCCATAGGGTGTCTGAACGGCATAGCGTTTATCTCGGCCTGGGTGGAAACCTGGGTGATCGTCAGAGCAACCTGGTGCAGGCCTTACAGCATATCCGCGCCCGGGCTGCCATCGAGAAGGTCTCTGCGTGCTACGAAACCAGGCCGGTCGGCTACCTGGAACAACCAGACTTCCTCAATATCGCCTGTCTGACTACTACCGTACTCTCCCCTCAGGAGCTTTTGCGCTTCCTCAAACAGATCGAAAGACGGATGGGACGCGAGCCCAGCTTTCGCAATGCCCCGCGCCCTATTGACATTGACATCCTGTTTTACGACAATTTGGTCCTGGAATCACCGGAATTGACCATCCCCCATCCGCGCCTGAGCGAACGGGCCTTTGTCCTGGTGCCTCTGGCAGAGATCGCCGCCGATCTGGTGCATCCCGCTCTGAATCTAACCGTGGCTGAGCTTCTCCAGCGGGTGGACCGTGAAGGCGTGACCCGGGTGCCGCGCGGGCTTCGCGTCCGCCTGTACGGGGACGTGCAACAGGCCCAGCCAGCCATCCACGTCAGCCTGAGCCGGGCTGGCGTCACTGGCCTGCGCCGGATCATCCGCATCAGCCGGGGTGGGCAGGAGAACCTCTTTTACGCCGAGATGGACCTCTTCGCCGACCTGAACCCGGGGCAGATGGGGGTCCACATGTCCCGCTTCAGCGATGTGCTGGAGGAGATCGCCGAGGAGATCACGCTGGAGAAATCGCCCAGCATCGAAACCCTGGCCGAGCGCATTGCCCGCCAAGTGGTCGAAAGGCAACAGGCCATCCGCTCCGAGGTGCATATCCAGGCCGTCTACTCGATGGAGAAGATCGCCCCGCTCTCAGGCAAGAAAATGCAGGAGCTCTACACCCTGATCGGCATCGCTGCCAGCACCCAGGAGCGTTGCAAACACATCGTCGGCGCTGAGGCCGATGGGATGACGGTCTGCCCATGCGCTCAGGACATGGTACGGGAGCATTCCACGGAACGACTGTTGGAGGAAGGGTTCTCCCCGGAAGAGGCAAAGCGGGCGCTGAACGCCATCCCCATCGCCTCCCACAACCAGCGAGGCCGCGGTACCTTCATGATCGGCTCGGACCAGGAGGTGCGAGCTGAGGAACTGGTAGAAATTATCGAAAGTTCCATGAGTTCCGAAACCTACGACCTCTTGAAGAGGCCTGACGAGTTCTTTGTGGTGAACAAGGCCCACCAAAACCCCCGGTTCGTCGAAGACGTGGTACGAGAAATGCTCCAGAACGCGGTGGATATGTATCCTGATCTGCCAGATACAGCCTTCGTCCTGGCCAGGCAGGTGAACTTCGAGGGCATTCACAAGCACAACGCCTTTGCCGAACGGTATGGTACCCTGGGCGAGATCCGCCGCGAGATCTTGGCGGGCCAGCACCTGATCAGACACACTTCCATGCAGGAATGGCTGGAGGGCTGAAGATGGGATTCAAGGTCATTGTGGAACAGGGCAACCTGCGCTTTGGCGCCGCCCACTTTATCACCCTCGGGGGCAAATGCGAGCGACTCCACGGGCATAACTACGCCGTCTCGGTAGCCGTGGAAGGTCCCCTGGCCCCCGATAGCTATGTCTTCGATTTTGTGGTTCTGAAGGAGATCGTCCGGCGCATCACCGAGGCCCTGGACCATCGCTTCCTGCTCCCCCTGCGCAACGAGCAGTTGAGCATGCAGGAAAGTGAAGGCCATTGGGAAATCCGCTTCGGGGAACGCCGCTACGTTTTCCCGGCCAGAGACGTCCTGCCCCTACCGGTGGATAATGTCACCGCCGAACGGCTGGCCGAGTACATCTGGGGCGAAGTGGCGAAGGAACTGCGCGACCGCGGGGTCGACCACCTAATCAGCATGAACGTTGGTGTGGAGGAAGCGCCCGGCCAGACAGCCTGGTACAGCCAGGAGCTATCGTAACCTATCAGGTGCCCGTTCAGACCTCCGAGATTTTGACTGATTGAACCGGCTCTAAGGCCACGGGTAGCCGTGGTTCGAGGCCTCGCTGCCAGCGCCCGATCGGAAGCCTCGGAGGTCGTTGGCGGTGATGGTCCCCTGGTGCAGCGCGGTGGCCACCAGCACCCCGGCCACGCCCAACGCCTTCAGGTCCCAGAGTTCGCTTGCATGCCGCACGCCTCCACCGGCGAGGAGGGTCAGTTCTGGGTACCGTCGCCGCGCCTCAGCGATCAGCGCCCGGTCCACGCCGGCCCCTGTGCCGACGCGCGCCAGATCCAGCAGGATCACTTCCTGCCAACCCATCTGCTGCAACCGTTCGAGAACCTGCAGGGGGTACAATGCGGCTAGTTGCGGGCTGCGGGAAAGCACCTGGCCGGCCCGCATGTCCAGGCTGAAGACCAAACGTTGGGCCGGGACCGCGGCGCAGATGGTCACCAGCGCCTCCCAACTGGCCAGGGTTTCGGTTCCAATGATGACCTTGTCAGCCCCAATGGCCAGCAGCTCCAGGGTGCGCTCTACGTCGGTGACGCCGGCATCCACCAGGAGTGTTACCTTCCCCTGCTGGGCCAGGCGGGCGATGAGGGCCTGATGATGGCCACGGCCCTGGATGGCATCCAGGTCAGCGATGTAGAGCTCTTGTAACCCTAGCTTCTCGCGGAAGGCTCGGGCCACGGCTAACGGCTCGGCCGTGTCGGCGAGCACGCTCTCGACTGGCTGGTAACGCTCCCGTTCACCTTCCACGGCGTGCACCACCAGGCCGTCTCGCAAATCCATTACCGGGATCAGGCGCATGTTTGCACCTCCTCG
>JACQYG010000265.1 GCA_016208345.1 Chloroflexota bacterium | reverse complement strand
CGAGGGCAAGACTTTGGTGGCCACCCTGCCGCTCTACCTGAACGCCCTGGCAGGACAGGGCGCCCACCTGGTGACGGTGAACGACTACCTGGCCAAGCGGGATACCCAGTGGATGGGGCCCATCTACCATTCCCTGGGGCTGTCGGTGGGGGTCATTCAACACGAGAGCTCGTTCATCTACGACCCTTCCTACCCGGCCACCGACGAGCGGCTGGTGAATCTGCGACCCTGTCCCCGCCGGGAGGCCTACCTGGCCGACATCACCTACGGCACCAACAACGAGTTCGGTTTCGACTATCTACGGGATAACATGGTGTGGGACTTGTCCCAGTGCGTCCAGCGGAAGCTCCACTACGCCATTGTCGACGAGGTGGACAATATCCTCATCGACGAGGCCCGGACGCCCCTGATCATCTCCGGCCCAGCGGAGGAGTCCACCGACAACTATAACCTGTTCGCCCGGCTGGTCCCCAGGCTTCAGAAAGAAACCGACTACAAGATCGACGAGAAGCTGCGGGTGGTGACCCTCACCGAGGAGGGCATCGCCAAGATGGAGCGCTGGCTCAATTTGCCCAACCTCTACGACCCGCAGTATTTCGAGCTCACCCACTACCTGGAAGAGGCCCTGAAGGCCCAGTTCCTGTACCGGCGGGATCGGGACTACGTGGTGAAGGATGGCCAGGTGATCATCGTGGACGAGTTCACCGGCCGGCTCATGTTCGGCCGGCGCTACTCCGAGGGGCTGCACCAGGCCATCGAGGCCAAGGAGACCGTCAAGATCCAGCGGGAGAGCCAGACCCTGGCCACCATCACCTTCCAGAACTATTTTCGCATGTACCAGAAGCTGGCGGGCATGACCGGCACGGCTCAAACCGAAGCCGAGGAGTTCTTCAAGATCTACAAGCTGGACGTGGTGGTGATCCCCACCAACATGCCCATGATCCGGGAGGACTACGCGGACCAGGTGTACAAGACCGAGGAGGCCAAGTTCCGGGCGGTGGTGCGGGAGATCCAGGAGCTCCACCAGGCCGGCCGCCCGGTGCTGGTGGGCACGGTGTCCATCGAGAAATCAGAGCACCTCTCCCATTTGTTGGATAGAATAGGCATCACGCACCAGGTCTTGAACGCCAAGTATCACGAGAAAGAGGCCGGCATCATCGCCCAGGCCGGGCGGCCGGGCCAGGTGACAATCGCCACCAATATGGCTGGCCGCGGCGTGGACATCATCCTGGGCGGCAACCCGGAGCGCCTGGCCCACGACCTCTTGCTCAAACGGGGCGTTGACCCGCTGGCCGCCACGCTGGAGGATCACGAAGCCGCGCTCGGGGAGGCCGAGCAGCAGTGGCGGGAGAACCGGGACAAGGTGGTGGGGCTGGACGGGCTGCATATCCTGGGCACCGAGCGCCACGAGGCCCGGCGCATCGACAACCAGCTCCGGGGTCGCGCCGGCCGCCAGGGAGACCCGGGTTCCTCCCGATTCTACGTCTCTTTAGAGGACGATCTGATGCGGCGCTTCGGCGGCCAGGGCATCGCCAACATCATGGAACGCTTCGGCCTGGACGAGGATATCCCCATCGAGCACAGCCTGGTCTCCAAGTCCATCGAAAACGCCCAGGTGAAAGTGGAAGGCTACAACTTCGACATCCGTAAGCATGTGGTCGAGTACGACGACGTGATGAACAAGCAGCGAGAGGTCATCTACGGCGAGCGCAAGAAGATCCTCTCGGGCGCCGACCTGAAGTCCAATATCCTCCAGATGGTCAAGGACGAGGTGCAAGGCCACATTGCCGCCTACGCCGCCAGTAACTACAGCGAAGAATGGGACCTGCCGGGGCTGGTGGCGGCGCTGAGGCCCATACTCCCCACCGTGCCGTCGGCCTACGAGTTGCAAAAGCTCTCCAAAGCCGAGCTAGAGAGCCGCCTGATGGAGGCGGTGGAATCGGAATACGAGAAAAAAGAGCGCGCCCTGGGGCCAGAGATCATGCGCCAGGTGGAGCGACTGGTAATGCTCCAGGTCATCGACGGGCTGTGGGTGCACCACCTGACCGCCTTGGACGACCTGCGGGAGGGCATCGGGCTGCGGGCCTACGGGCAAAAGGACCCCCTGGTGGAGTTCAAGAACGAGGCCTACGAGATGTTCCAGGGGCTCCTGAGCGCCATCCAGCACGAGATCGTCCACCGCATCTATTGGGTGACGTTGGTCCGGGAGCCCGAGCGCCGGGCCCCGCAAATGGCCACCAACCGGGCTGAGGGCGGCGTCCGGGAGCCAGTGCGGGCCTTGGGAGATGCCAAGCCCTCCAAGAAGAGCCTGTGCCCCTGCGGCTCGGGCCGGCGCTTCGAAGACTGTCATGGCCGACGGAAGAAGCAGGCCAGGCCAGTGCCGGTGTCCGCCAGGCAGGCTACCTCGACTACGGCCACCGGCACCAGCTCTAAGAAAATGAAACATAAGCATAGGCGCTAGGGCGCTCATGGCAAAGGCTACCGCCTGGGGTTGTGCTCCATGCCTCTTGCTTTTTCGGCATTTTTGTGATAGTATGATTCATGCAAAGCCCGGCTGTGCTCGTGATGCAAAGCAACGTTTTGAGCCAACATCTCGGACCAAGGGAGCTGAATTCTGTAGGGGCTGCGCAAGTTCTTTGACCTATCCGCAGGTTTTCCTGGGAGACAGTCCGGGGACGCGGCAATAACCGAAGGTAGGCGCCCACCTGCTTAGGCAGGTTCAAAACCGAGTAGCACACGACACGGCGGGGTTTTTTGTACCCGAGACACGTGTCGGAAGGCATCGTAGACGTTAGAAGGCGTCAAGAGCCTGCAGACGTCGTCAAGCGAGTCGGCACGAGTCCGCAACATAGATAGCCAGGCTTCTATTCTGGCGAAAAGGCGTTGAAGGAGACGAGTAGGCGGCGAGGTGCCCCAACAGAGACGGCCGGGATGGTGGAACCGGCCGGAGGCAGCGCCACCGAAGCATCACTCCGGAGCCGTTGAGCGAAAGGGCAGGGGAGGTCGTTCAGCAAGGAGCTAAGGAGCTGAGCAGCTAAAGAGTTAGTCAACGGGTCAAACAGTGGCGGGCAAAACGTCTGCTGATTGATTCATCGCTCAGTGGCCCATCCTTGCCTCACTAGCCTCAACCGGAGACCTTCACCGTTAAAAGAAGGGGGGTATAAGGCCAGGCAACACGGCCCGTACCCTGATGAGTGGGCGGATACGCCAAGCTGGGTGGTACCGCGGGAGCTACAAGCTCTCGTCCTGGAAGAAGAAAGGACGAGAGCTTTTTGTCTAGTTTGGGGAGAGGCTCTTTGGAGACGGCGGGCACGATACCCTCTGTATGGAACCGGAGAAAGTAGAGGGACCAGGGGAATAATGGATATGGAGGAGATTCGGAAGCCCCAGACGCCACCCCAAGGCGCCTCCGGCGCCTCGGGGACCCCGGGAGCGATGGCTTTTGATCTGAGCTTGAGCGGCACGATGGTGGAGAAGCCCGATTACACCCTGGTCTTCGACGGAGGGAGCCTGGGCAACCCGGGGCCGGGCTACGGGAGCTACGCGCTCTATCGGCACCAGGACGGGAAGAGCCGGGTGGTGCGCCTGGACCTGGGGCCAGACATGACCAACAACGAGGCCGAATACGACGCCCTGCTCGCCGGGCTGGAGGATCTGCTGAGAACCATCGAAAAAGCGAAGCACGACCCGGGGCAATACGGCCTGGAGGTCCGGGGCGATAGCGAGTTGGTGATCAAACAACTCATGGGTCGGTGGAAAGCGAAAAATCAGCGCATGAGAGCCCGGCGCAACCGGGCCGTGGCCCTGATGCAGCGTTTCAAGGGGTATAGGCTGGTGCATCAACCCCGGGAGGACACGGTGAAGCTACTGGGACACTGACCAGTATCCAGCCCGATTAATTCTGGAGCAAGGAGACACCGATATGTTTAAGCCAGTGACTAGCAAGGTATCATTCCCCAAGATGGAGGAAAAAGTACTGAGCTTCTGGCGCAAGAACCGGATCTTCCAGAAGACCCTGGAGAAGAACCGGGACAAAGAGCGCTATGTGTTCTACGAGGGGCCTCCCACCGCCAACGGCCTCCCCGGCATCCACCACGTGCTGGCCCGGGCCTTCAAGGACCTTTTCCCCCGCTACCAGACCATGAAGGGCAGGTACGTCTTGCGCAAGGGGGGCTGGGACACCCACGGCCTGCCGGTGGAGCTGGAAGTGGAGAAGGAGATCGGCTCCACCGGCAAGGGCGATATCTAGAAATTCGGCATCGCCGCCTTTAACCAGAGGTGCAAGGAGAGCGTCTTCCGCTACGTAAAGGAATGGGAACGCCTCACCGAGCGCATCGGCTTCTGGATCGACATGGTGGACCCCTACGTCACCTATCATGACTCCTACATTGAAAGCGAGTGGTGGATACTCAAGCAGCTCTGGGACCGGGGGCTTTTGTACCGGGGCTACAAGGTCACCATGCACTGCCCGCGCTGCTCCAGCCAGCGCCTGATCTTGGCGGCGGCCCTGGCCGACCAGGTTTTGGGCCATAATAAGTACGCCGTGATCCGCACGGTGAAAGGCGCCGACCTGGTGGGGGTCCGCTACGCCCGGCTCTTCGACGGCGTCCCCGCGCCGGGGGATGTGCCGGACCTGGGGGCGGCCTACCGCGTTATCGCCGATGAGATCGTGTCCCTGGAGGACGGCACGGGCATCGTGCACATCGCCCCGGCCTATGGAGACCTGGAGGTGGGGAAGCGGGCCGGCCTGCCGACGCTCTTCTCGGTGGACTTGAAGGGCGAGGTGATGCCGGAACTGAGCAAGTTTGCCGGCCGATTCTTCAAGGACGCCGACCCGTTGATCATCGCTGACCTGAACCAGCGCGGGCTCTTGCTACGCAGTGAGAGGGTGACCCACAGCTATCCTTTCTGCTGGCGCTGCAATGCCCCTCTGCTCTACTACGCCAAGAGCTCCTGGTACATCAAGACCACAGCAGTGAAGGACCGGCTGATCTGGGCCAACAACCAGATCAACTGGTACCCGACGCATATCAAGGGAGGACGGTTCGGCAACTGGCTGGAGAACAACATCGACTGGGCCCTGTCCCGGGAGCGCTACTGGGGCACGCCCCTGCCCATCTGGCAGTGCGAGTCCTGCGGTGGCCAGGAGTGCATCGGCAGTGTGGCGGAGCTGAAGCAGAAGGCCGAGAGCTCGAGACAGCCCGTGGAGTGGGATAAGTTGGACCTGCACCGGCCCTACATCGACGAGGTCGAATGGGAATGCGCCAGATGTGGCGGCACCATGCGACGGCTCCCAGAGGTGCTGGATTGCTGGTTCGATTCGGGAGCCATGCCGGTGGCCCAGTGGCACTACCCCTTTGAGAACAAGGACCGGTTCACGGACCAGTACCCGGCGGATTTCATCTGCGAGGCTATTGACCAGACCCGTGGACGGTTTTACAGCCTGCACGCCCTCTCGGTGCTGCTCTTCGACCAGCCCTGCTACAAGAACTGCGTGGTGCTGGGGCACATCCTGGATTCCGCCGGCCAGAAGATGAGCAAGTCCAAGGGCAACGTGGTGGACCCCTGGGAGGTGTTAAATGCCTACGGCGCCGACGCCCTGCGCTGGTACCTCTACACTGGGACGCCCCTGGGCAACCCGTATCGTTTTGGCGCCGATCAGGTGGTGGAGGTGCTGCGGCGGTTCCTCCTGACCCTGTGGAACACCTACAGCTTTTTCGTCACCTACGCCAACCTGGACATCGCGGCCTGGAAGAGGGAGATGGGCCCCGGGATCATGCTCTCAGCCGACCATCCCCTGACCTCCAGCCTAGAGCCCCTGGACCGCTGGGTCCTTTCGGAGCTGACCGCCCTGGTGGGCGCGGTGAACAAGGGGTTAGACGCCTACGACGTGGCCGGCGCGGCCCGGGCCATCGAGCGCTTCGTGGACGACCTATCCAACTGGTACGTGCGGCGCAGTCGTCGGCGCTTCTGGAGCAAAGCGGGATTCAGCCGCAAGAGCGACCTGGAAAAGCGGGCGGCCTACGGGACCCTTTACACCTGTCTGGTGACGCTTTCTAAGCTCCTGGCACCGTTCATGCCCTTCGTGGCTGAGGAGATGTACCGCAACCTGGTGCGCTCAGTGGACGCCGCCGCCCCGGAGAGCGTGCACCTGTGCGACTTCCCGGAGGCCAACGCCGCTTTCCTGGATGAGAAGCTGATGGAGGAGACCCGGCTGGTGATGCGCACGGTGAGCCTGGGGCGGGCAGCCCGGAGCAAGGCCAACCTGAGGGTCCGGCTGCCTCTTGCCAGGGTGGTGGTCAAGGTCAAGACGGCGGAGGAGCAGGCGGCTCTGGAGCGCCTGGCAGACCAGGTTATGGACGAGCTGAACGTGAAGGCACTGGAGTTCGCCGAAGACGAGGCCAGGCTTTTGAGCTACACGGTGAAGCCCGTGTTGAATCTCCTGGGGCCGAAGTACGGCAAAAGGCTCCCGGCCATCGGAGCGGCCCTGGAGAAAGCCGACGCCGCCCAGGTGGCGGCCTGGCGCCATGCCGGCAAGCCGGTGGCCTTGGACCTGGAGGGCGAGACGGTGACGCTCCTCCCGGAGGAAGTCCTGGTGCAGACGGGGGACAGGGAGGGATTCGCCGTGGCCGAGGAAGGGGGCTATCTGGTGGGCGTGGATACTCGATTGACGGCTGAGCTGACGCGGGAGGGCTTCGCTCGGGAGGTGGTGCGCTACATACAGGATATGCGCAAGGCTGCCGGGTTCGAGATCACCGATAACATCGTCTCCTACCTGGAAGGCGGCCCGGGGCTGCGGGAGGCCCTGGAGGCCCACGGGGCCTATGTGAGACAGGAGACGCTTTCCCGGGAACTGCACCAGGAGGCTGCACCAGCAGGGGCGCATGCCCAGACCGTGGAGATAGAAGGCGAGTCGGTGACGCTGGGCGTGGTGCGGAGCAGGCAGTGAGAAGTGGCTAGCGGAAGGCAGGCGGAATTGGGAGAATTGGCCCAAGGGCTTGCTTTTTTCGGTAAAATCGGATACAATAGACCGAAGTCGGCGGAGTGGCTGACGCAGGTTTCTCACCATCGGCGATGTAGCATATCGAGTGGGGGCGAAGTGCCGTGATTGCAACCAAGGAAATGCTGAGAAAACGCCTCGAAGAGGAACGTGCTAGACTGCTCAGCGAGCTCTCTCAGTTGAGCATTGGGGGCTCCGGTGCCACCGAGGACATGACCGGTGAGCATGCGGGTTACGGCAACCACCTGGCCGATGATGCCACGGAGATCTTCGAGCAGGAGCGAAACCTGGCCCTGCGGCGCAACCTCCAGAACCTTTTGGCCATGAGCGAGCACGCCCTGCACAAGTTCGATGCGGGCACCTACGGTCGGTGTGACGAGTGCGGCGGCCCTATTGACCCTGCCCGGCTGGAGGCATTGCCCTGGGCCAGCCTCTGCATTCGCTGCAAGGCCCGGCAGGAAAGACGGTAGGGCCTTCGTGGCACTCTCTTGCCCTCTTGGTCGTCGCACGGCGATTCCCACATTCTCGTTGCCATCGGAGGTCTCTTGGCGCTGCTCAAGAACTGGAAGGATGCCGTCCTCTTCCCCACCGCCGCCCTCGTCTTCTCTCTGGATCAGGTAAGCAAGGCCCTCGTGGCAGAAAATCTGACCCGTGGGCAGCCCTGGTCGCCGGTCCCACAGTTGGAAAGGGTATTTTCTTTTACCTATATCACCAACTCCGGCGCTGCCTTTGGGCTTTTTCCCGATCAGACTATCCTGTTCGTCTTGATCGCTTTCGCCGTCATCGGGATGATCATCGTTTATTATCGTTACCTGCCCATGGACGGGGCCCTGATGAGGTTCAGCCTGGGATTGCAACTGGGGGGTGCCCTGGGCAACCTGTTGGACCGGCTGCGCATGGGCTACGTCATTGACTTCCTGGACTTCAAGTTCTGGCCCATCTTCAATCTGGCCGACAGCGCCATCGTGGTGGGAGTGGCCATCCTGGCCTGTTACCTGACCTTCCTCAAAAAGGAGCGACCTGCGGCCTCGTGAAGCTGGCACCGCTTTGCCCCCTTGTACCAGGGATGAGCCGCCGGGAAAAAGCCGACTGGCATTCCTTCGTAAATCAGGAAGAAGCATTACATAGAGCGTTCCCGGCGGTATTCAGGGAAGGGCTCAGATGAGCGCTGAAGCTGGCGCTCCCTCTCGCACCTGGCTGGTGGACCGGGGTGGGGAGCGCCTGGACCTTTTCCTGTCGGAACATGAGCCTGACCTCTCCCGTGCCTTCCTGCAGCGGCTGATCCGCTCCGGGCAGGTGACGCTGAACGGTGCCACGGCCAAGCCCTCAACCCGACTCAAGCCCGGCGATGAGATAGCCCTCCACATCCCGCCTCCGGCGGCGCTCGAGCTGCTCCCGGAAACCATCCCCTTGAACATCGTTTTTGAAGACAGCGATGTCCTGGTAATCGATAAGCCCGCCGGGCTGGTGGTGCACCCTGCACCAGGACACGCCGGGGGCACGCTGGTGAACGCGGTCCTGGCCCATTGCCCCGACCTGGGCGGTATCGGGGGAACCTTGCGGCCAGGCATCGTCCATCGCCTGGACAAAGACACCTCGGGCCTCATGGTCGTGGCCAAAAACGAACGGGCCCAGGAGAGCCTGGCAGGGCAGTTCAAGCGGCGTGAGGTGATGAAGGCATACCTGGCCCTGGTGCACGGGAGGTTGGAGCCCAGCCAGGGGACCATCCGGGGGGCGATCGGCCGTGATCGCCTCCGTCCTCAACAGATGGCGGTGGTGGGCACCGGCGGGAAGGAAGCCATTACTCACTATCGAGTCCTGGAGCGCTTTGCCGGCTCCCCGGGCCATTTCACGTTAGTTGAAGCTCAACCGGAGACCGGCCGGAGCCACCAGATCCGGGTTCATTTCGCCACCCTGGGACACCCCGTGGCGGGGGACCGGGTCTACGGCCCCAGGGCGAAGGGCCTGGCAGTGGCGCGACAGTTCTTACACGCCCACGTGCTGGGCTTTCGCCTGCCATCCACCGGGGAGTGGCGTGAATTCCGCTCCCCACTCCCTCATGACCTGGAGCAGGTCCTGAGGCGACTCGAGTCCAGCCCACTCAGCCCGACTTGATGTGGGCGATC
>JACQYG010000005.1 GCA_016208345.1 Chloroflexota bacterium | reverse complement strand
TTGTTGATATACTTGGCGCCCAGCTCTTGACCAGACGGGCGAATATCGGTATAATGGATGCTAAGCCGACGTAGCTCAATTGGCAGAGCAGCGGTTTTGTAAACCGCCGGTTGCGGGTTCGAGTCCCATCGTCGGCTCCACTCCCATGGAGGGGTGGGTGAGTGGCTAATACCAACAGACTGTAAATCTGTCGCCTGAAATGGCTACGAAGGTTCGAATCCTTCCCCCTCCACCATATTTTGGCAGATAGCATAAAGCTGATAGCGGCCAGAGTATAGCAGGCAGGAGAGGCATGAGCCTGAAACCTGGGATTTGATCCATGAGACCGGAGCCCAGGCGTGCCCACGTAGCTCAGTAGGTAGAGCACGGTCTTGGTAAGACTGAGGTCACCAGTTCGATCCTGGTCGTGGGCTCCAGTTGTCAGCACAGGGGTGTAGGGTCACTCACCTTATCCGGACGTATTGCTGCGTGTTGCTGAAGGAGGAATCGTCTTATGGCGAAGAAGCGTTTTGAGCGGACCAAGCCTCATGTTAATGTGGGGACTATTGGTCATGTGGATCATGGTAAGACCACTTTGACGGCGGCCATGACCAAGTTATTGGCCATGAAGGGGTTAGCGGAGTATCGGCCTTTTGACTCTATTGACAATGCGCCGGAGGAGAAGGCTCGTGGTATTACCATAGCCATTGCACATGTGGAGTATGAGACTGAGAAGCGGCATTATGCTCATGTGGATTGTCCTGGGCATGCGGACTATATCAAGAACATGATCACTGGTGCGGCGCAGATGGATGGTGCTATTTTGGTGGTGAGTGCGCCGGATGGGCCTATGCCGCAGACGCGGGAGCATATCTTGTTGGCGCGTCAGGTGGAGGTGCCGGCCATGGTGGTGTTTTTGAACAAGGTTGATGCCATGGATGATGAGGAGTTATTGGAGTTGGTGGAGTTGGAGTTGCGGGAGTTGTTGTCCAAGTATGGTTTTCCTGGGGATTCGATACCCATTGTGCGTGGTTCGGCTTTGCGGGCTTTGGAGAGTGGTTCGGTTGATCCTGGTGCGGAGGAGTATCGGCCTATTTGGGAGTTATTGCGGGTGGTTGATGATTACATACCTATGCCGGTGCGGCAGATAGACCGGCCTTTTTTGATGTCGATAGAGGATGTTTTTGGGATCAAGGGGCGTGGGACGGTGGTGACTGGTCGGGTGGAGCGTGGGCAGGTGAGGCGTGGGATAGAGAGGGATGAGGTGGAGCGTGGTGAGGTATTGGCGAGGCCTGGGAGTATCAGGCCGCACACCCGTTTTAGTGCGGAGGTTTATGTTTTGACCAAGGAGGAGGGTGGGCGGCACACGCCGTTTTTCAATGGTTATCGGCCGCAGTTTTACATTCGGACGACGGATGTGACGGGTGCGGTGCAGTTGCCTTCTGGGGTGGAGATGGTGATGCCTGGGGACAATGTGCGGATGGATATTAACCTGATCGTGCCGGTGGCGTTGGAGGAGGGTTTGCGGGTTGCGATCAGGGAGGGTAGTCGGACGGTGGGTGCTGGGGTCATCACCAAGATCATTGATTAGGAGGAGAGGGGTTAAGGGTTAAGGGTCAAACCCCTATTCTTTATACCCTGATATAAAGTGGCCAAGAAAGCAGATCGGATCATCATCACACTGGCCTGCACCAAGTGCAAGGAGCGCAACTACACCACGACCAAGAACAAGAGAAACGATCCAGACCGTATGGAGCTGGATAAATACTGCCCCCGGTGCCGCGTGCACACGCCCCATCGGGAGACGAAGTAGGGCGCAGGCCTGTAGCTCAATTGGCAGAGCAGCGGTCTCCAAAACCGCAGGTTGTGGGTTCAAGTCCCGCCGGGCCTGCCATTTTATGCGGTGGTTATCTTGTAGCACAGACTTTCCTCGATCAGTGCGGTCGAGGGATTGACGGACCGGATGGGAGATTGGGTGGGCGGCCAAAAAGAACGTACTGGTACGTTTCTTCAACGAGACCAAGTCAGAGCTGAATAAAGTCAAGTGGCCATCCCGGCGCGAGGCCACGAACCTGACCGTGATCGTGGTGGTTACCTCGGTGGCAGTGGGCGCCGGCCTGGGTATCATAGACTACATCTTCGAAAAGCTCATTTTCTTGATTATCCCAAGGTAGCCGGTGCCAGACGGCGGCAATGCGGTTGCCCTCGGAAGAGGGCTTGATTTTTGTTTGGTGTGAGTGATGGAAGAAGCAGAGCGGCGCTGGTATGTGATCCACACGTACTCAGGCTACGAGAATAAGGTAAAAACGAACCTGGAGCATCGCATCGCCACCATGGATGCAGCCGACAAGATCTTCGAGATAGTCATCCCCACCGAGGAAGAGGTGGAGATCAGGGAAGGTCACAAGCAGACGGTGCAGCGGAAGATCTTCCCCGGCTACGTCCTGGTGGAGATGAGCATGTCCCCGGATTCCTGGCGGGTGGTCCGGGAGACCCCGGGCGTCACTGGCTTTGTGGGGTCCGGCAGCAAGCCTACACCCCTGGAGGACGAGGAGGTCAAGGCCATCCTTCGACAGATGAGGGTGGGAGAGGCCCCCAAGGTTCGAGTGGGCTTCAGCGTGGGCCAGAGCGTGAAGATCATCGACGGGCCGTTCGTCGAGTTCATGGGTGTGGTGGACGAGATCAACGCCGAGAAAGGCAAGATCAAGGTGTTGGTGTCCATGTTCGGCCGCGAAACACCGGTGGAGCTCGACTTCTCGCAGGTCGAACGCCTGTAGCAACTCGTGCCGTCACCCATCACTCATTGACTTATCACGCGTCAACTCAACTCAGGAGATACTGATGGCCAAGAAAGTCAAGGCAATAGTCAGGCTGCAGATCCCTGCGGGAAAGGCCAATCCGGCCCCGCCCGTGGGTCCGGCCTTGGGTCAGCACGGCGTCAACATCATGGCCTTCTGCAAGGAGTACAATGAGCGCACGGCCGGACAGGCAGGCCTGGTGATCCCGGCCGAGATCACCATCTACGAAGACCGTTCGTTCACGTTTGTCACCAAGACCCCGCCGGTGGCTGACCTGTTGAAAACCGCCCTCAACGTCGAGAAGGGCTCGGCCATGCCCAACCGCCAGAAGGTAGGCTCCATCAGCCGGGCCAAGCTGCGAGAGCTGGCCGAGCTGAAGATGAAGGATCTGAACGCGTTGGACCTGGCTGGCGCCGAGCGAATGATCGAGGGCACCGCCAGGAGCATGGGGATTGAAGTCAAGGATTAGGGATTACCCTTCATTTTGTGGAAGGGCCGCAGGCCCGCTAATACCACGGGGAGACTGAAAATGGCAAAGCACGGAAAGAAATACGTCGAGGCGGCCAAACTGGTGGATCCCAGGAAGGCCTATAGCCCGCTCGAAGCCCTGGCTCTGGCCAGGAAAACGTCTACCACGAAGTTCGACGCCACCGTGGAGACCCACTGGCGGTTGGGGGTGAACCCCAAGCACGCCGACCAGCAGGTTCGCGGGGTGGCCACCCTGCCCAACGGCACGGGCAGGCCGGTGCGAGTGCTCGTCTTCGCTCAGGGCGAGGGTGCCAGGATCGCGGAGGAGGCAGGGGCCGATTTTGTGGGCTCTGATGAGATCGTCAAGCGCATCGAGGAGGGCTGGGTGGATTTCGATGTGGCCATCGCCACGCCGGACATGATGGGCAAGGTGGGCAAGCTGGGCAAAGTCCTGGGACGCCGGGGGCTCATGCCCAATCCCAAGTCGGGGACCATCGCCCAGGCGCCAGACTTGCCTCGGCTGATCAAAGAGGCGAAGATGGGCCGGGTGGAATTCAAGGTCGACAAGTCATCCAACCTGCACGTGCCCATCGGCAAGGTGAGCTTCACCGAGCAGCAGCTTCTGGAGAACCTGGCCTCCCTGGTGGAGGCGGTGATCAAAGCCAAGCCCTCGGGTGCCCGGGGGCAGTACGTGCAGAACATCGTGCTGACCACCACCATGGGCCCAGGTATCAAGCTGGACCTGCAGCCAACCCTGTCGCTGACGGTGGCGTAGGGCGCCCGCGCATCAAAATCGAATAACCCGGTGCCATAGACAGCAGGCGTGCTTCGTGCACTTAATCGAGGGGCCTGCCGAGGCGAGAACTGGTAAGAGCTGGAACGGGTTTCAGCGCTTTCGGGTCTTTGTGTCGGCGTGGCACAAAGGCCCGTTCGTTTTTGTGGGGGATAAGGGTTTTGGGGAGGAGGTGAGGGATTTGAAGAAAAGCAAAAAGTTCGAGACAGTGGAGAACCTGACCGCCAAGCTTCAAAAGAGCCAGGCGGCGATCATCACGGACTACCGGGGCCTGACGGTGGCCGAGATCGGCGAGCTGCGCAGCCAGCTCCGGAAGCTGAACGTGGACTACAACGTCACCAAGAATACCCTGCTGCGCATGGCTTCGCGGCGGCTGGGGCTGGGCGCGTTGGAAGGCATCCTGGAGGGGCCTACGGCCGTCGCCTTCTGTTACGGCGATGTGGTGACGCCGGCCAAGGCTCTGAGCGAGTATGCCCGGACGTCTAAGGTCTTCTCGTTGAAGGCCGGCTTTATGTCCGGACAACTGCTCTCGGCCGCTCAGGTGACCGAGATGGCCTATCTGCCGCCCAAGGAGACCCTGATGGCCCGGGTCCTGGGTGGGATTCAGGCCCCAGCCTCAAACGTGTTGGGCATGCTGAACGCCCCGGTCCGCGGCCTGCTCACGGTCCTGCAGGCCCGGGTGGGGCAACTCCAGGGCGCGTGAGGCCCAGGCAGTGCCTGATCGCCAACTTTTAGTAAGAAAGCGCAGCCCAATTGTCCTTAATTTAAGGATGGAGTGTAGGCCGGTTGCTGAAGCCGACTCGTACCCGGTAGGCGGCCAGTTCTTTACTGGTAAAGAAGCTGAGACAAAAGGCGACACGAGAGGAGGTGAAATGTAAATGTCTAAGAAGATCGATGAGCTGGTGGAGGAGATC
>JACQYG010000274.1 GCA_016208345.1 Chloroflexota bacterium | reverse complement strand
GATCCTTGGCTTTTTCTTTTTCCACTTGATTTACCTCCCGGCCGATCAGGCCACCTTTCTCGCCATCGGTATCCCAGCGGTACGAGCGAAAATCCAGTACAAGGCCAAAGAGACGAGGAAGCTGGGAATGGAGGCGCCGAGCCAGGGAAGCCCTCGGGCTATGTAGTGGTAGACGGCAACCCCCAGGGCCCAGGCGAGCACGGCCACCCAGTTTATCCCCTGCCAGTACCAGTAACTGCCACCGGAGCGATAGATCTCCGGGAGGTCATACTGGCTGCGTCGTAAGACGAAATAATCGGCAGCCAGGACGCCGAAGATCGGGACGAAGACCGAGCCGATGAGGAGCAGGAAAGTCTCGTACTGAGTGATGTCGAGCACGGCCGCCACCAGGAATGAGAACACGCCCAGGCCGATGATGAGCCAGCGCTGCCGGACCCTGGGGAAGACGTTCTGTACCGAGACAGCGGCCGAATACAGGTCCGCCCAGGCGTTATCGGTTTCGTCCACCAGGAAGATAAGCAGTGCTGGCAGGCCGGCCGTCAGGGCGATGGCGGCCACAAAGCCCTTGGGTTCCTGGGTCACGGCTGCTGCCAATAGCACCAACGCACCCAGGCCGTAAAACCAGATATTAGTAACCAAGTAACCCAGATAAGTGCCCCAGAAGCCGCGCCCGGTGTGGCGGGCAAAGCGATTGTAGTCAGCGACCAGCGGCAGCCACGACACGGGCATGGCGATGACGATGTCCACGGCCACCCAGAAGGGGAGTCCCCCTTTGCCCGGCTGGCGCAGGAGCGCTGCCACGTCGTAGGTGGTGAGGATGTGGAAGGTGAGCCACAGGGTGGTGATGAGCACCATCCACACGGCGAACTTCTCTAACCACTGGCGCACGACAGCGACGGGGCCACCGATGCCCATCAGGATGACCACCAGGGCGAAGACGGCCGCCCAGAAGACGTAAGAATCCAAGCCCAGCACGCGCTTGGAGATTTCGTTGGCGCCGTAGCCCATGATGATGATCTCGAAGATGGTCCAACCGAGCAATTGTAGGACATTCAGCGCGGTGGGCAGGTAGGAGCCGCGGATGCCCAGAGCCGGCCGGAGCATGACCATGGTGGGGATGGCATTGTCGCTGCCTACCACCCCGGCCAGGGCCAGGAGCAGGTTGCCAATGATGGTGCCGATGACGATGGCGACCAAAGCCTGGCCCAGGCCCAGCCCCGGCACCAGGAGGGTGCCGGCCAGTAGCACCAGCAGGCCCACGCCTAGATCGGCCCATAAAACGAAGTAGTCGAGAAAGCCCAACAACCGGTGTTCCTGGGGAACCGGCTCTATTCCCCATTCGGGGGGAGCCTTGATCCTGGGTATAACCCCTGCAATGCTGCCTTTGCCCTCGCTGGCCATTTTTCCGCCTCCGTGCCTCGAGCACCCGTAGCTAGATTAAAAAACCGCCCCTCCACGGAGGGGCGGTTTGGCTGTAGTCTTCTCCCTCCGCTGGCATTACCCAGATCAGGTTCAAAAGGGTCGATGACATTTCTTTAACTAGTAAAGAAGTCATCCTCTCAGCCTGGCTCACCAAGCTCCCCTATATATGTTTACAAACAAAGTTTAGCACTTCGGTTTTCAAATGTCAAGGCGGGGCTAGTAATGAAGGGCGGTTTTGTGTAGAATAGGTCACGCATGCTCGCTCTGTCATCAAACCAGGTTAGCGGTGAGAGGAGAGGCAATGATGGCGCGGCCAGTTTCACCTGCCCTGAAGGACAATGAGGACTATCTTAGGACTCTGATAGAACAGGCCTTAGCTGAGGATATCGGACCTGGAGATATAACCAGCGAGGCCATCGTTTCTCCGGAGCAGTGCTCTCAGGCCTATATTCTGGCCAAAGAGCAGGGGGTTGTGGCGGGGCTGCCAGTGGCGTGCCTGGTCTTCCAGTCGTTAGACCCGCGCATCACCTGAACCGCGGCGGCAGAGGATGGCGCCCATGTGCAGCCGGGAGACCGCCTGGCCACCTTGGCCGGACCCACCAGGGGGCTCCTGGCTGGCGAGCGGCTGGCGCTTAATTTCTTGCAGAGACTTTCTGGCATCGCTACCTTGACGGCGCGCTATGTGGCCGCCGTGGCCGGGACGAAAGCTGTCATTCTGGACACCCGTAAGACCACGCCGACCCTACGTTTCCTGGAAAAATATGCCGTTCGGGCGGGCGGCAGCCAGAACCACCGTTTTGGCCTCTACGACATGGTGCTGATCAAGGACAATCACATCCGCGTCGCTGGCAGCATTAAGGGGGCCATAGAGAGGGTAAGGCTTCAGTTAGACCGACGTTGCCCGGTCGAAGTCGAGGCCAGCACTCTGGCGGAGGTGCGAGAAGCCGTAGCCGCCGGCGCAGATCGTATCCTTTTGGACAACATGAGCCTCAGTCAAATGCGGGAGGCCGTAGGCCTAGTCGCAGGTCGGGCCAAGCTGGAGGCCTCAGGCCGGATGACCCTGGAGCGAGTGCGGCAGGTGGCGGAAACCGGGGTGGACTATATTTCCGTGGGAGCCTTGACCCACTCTGCGCCTGCTCTGGATATTAGCATGGAGATCGAGTGAACGAGAACCAAGAGACTCAGCTTCAATTTTACACGCAGCTATCGGAAGAAGAGGTCCTGGCCCGCCTGTGGCAAGCCAAGCGAACTTTGGGGAAAACCGCCTTGATCCTGGGCCACCACTATCAAAGCGACGCGGTCATTCAATATGCGGACTACCGGGGGGATTCCCTGGAGCTTTCCGGACGTGCGGCCATGGTTAAGGAGGCCAAGTACATCGTTTTTTGTGGTGTACGCTTTATGGCGGAAAGCGCCGCTATCTTAGGTGGCGAGCATCAGGTGGTGCTGCACCCGGCCCCGGAGGCCGGCTGTCCCCTGGCCGATTTTGCTCGGTTGGAGGATATAGAAAGAGCGTGGGATGTGCTACACGCCGCAGGAGTAGAGCGCCTTATCCCGATAACGTACGTTAATAGCAGCGCCGACGTAAAAGCCTTTTGTGGGCAACGAGGTGGTCTGACCTGCACTTCCAGCAACGTTGCCAAGGTCTTGAGTTGGGCGCTTGGACACAACCGCACGGTGCTTTTTCTACCCGACGAGAACCTAGGTCGCAACACGGCAAGGGCATTGGGACTAGCGCCAACTGAGGTCGCTACCTGGGATTTTATGCTGGACCAGGGTGGCCATGATCAGGCCGATTTGCCGGACTACCGGCTCTTCGCCTGGAAGGGCCATTGCCACGTGCACACGCGTTTCAGCCTCACGGACATTGCGCGGGTTCGGCAAGAAAGTCCTCATGCTCAAATCGTGGTTCACCCAGAGTGCCTGCCACCGGTGGTGGAGGCCAGCGATGCCAGTGGGTCCACCTCCTTCATCGTCCGCGCTGTGCACCAGGCACCCGCTGGCGCTTGCCTGGTTATCGGCACGGAGATCAACCTGGTCGGTCGCCTGGCCAAAGAATATCCAGACAAGACTGTCCTTCCCTTGAGCCGTTCTTTATGTCCCAACATGTTTCGAGTCAATGTCTACCGCTTACTCCATACCCTGGAAAGCATTATGGCCGAAGAGCCGGTCAACACGGTGCGTGTCCCGGATGAGACCGTCGCCTTCGCCCGCCAGGCCCTGGAAAGGATGCTGGCCTTTTCGGCCAAGGACTGAGTGCCTATGATCTCTATACCGCTGACAACGGATGCGCTGGTTATCGGCAGCGGCTTGGCCGGAGGGATCGCTGCCCTGGGGCTGGCGCAGCGGGGGCTAGAGGTGGCCCTGATCACGCGCGCCGAGGATCCAGGCGAGACGAATACCTCCCTGGCCCAAGGGGGCATCGTCTACGAAGGAGAAGATGATTCGCTGGCACTCCTGGCAGCCGACAGTCTGCGAGCTGGGGCGGGTCTCAGCCTGCCGGAGGCAGCGGAGGTTTTGGCGGCCGAAGGGCCGCCCCTGGTGCGTCGATTGCTTATTGAACGGCTGGGCGTGCCTTTTGTAAAGTTACCCACCGATGGCTATGACTTAACCGTAGAGGGCGCGCACTCGGTGAAAAGGATCCTTCACGTTGCCGATGCCACTGGCCGGGCCATTGAGGAGAGGATCATCGCCGCAGCT
>JACQYG010000269.1 GCA_016208345.1 Chloroflexota bacterium | reverse complement strand
GAACGTGCTGGAACCGGTGCTCTTGTACTTCCTCTTGGTCAGCACCTGGCGAGAGGAGAGGCAGGTGGCCTCGGCAGTGAAGGCGTTGGTGGCGGGCGGAGCGGTGGTGGCGACGTACGGGCTATACCAGTGGCTCTTCACCGGGGACGTGATCACGGCCGAGGGGGTGCGGCGGATGCTGGCCACCTATCGCTCGCCCAATAACCTGGGGCTTTATCTGGAAAGGATAATCCCGTGGTCTCTGGCCCTGGCCTGGTCGGCCGGAAGGTGGCGGAAGATCTACCTTGGGGCGCTGGGATCTCTGGCCCTGGCCCTGTTCCTGACCTTCTCGGTGGGCGCCTGGTTGGGGGCGGCCGGCGGCCTTTTTGCCACGAGCCTGTTTCTTTTCAAAGGGAGGAAAGCTCTGGCCACCGTGTTGATCCTGGGCCTCCTGGCAGGAGGCCTGGCGCTGCCCATCCTCAGGGTGGAGAGGGTGATCTCGCACCTGAGCTTCCGGCAAGAGACCACGACCTTTCTGAGGCTCCAGGTCTGGCAGGCGTCGGCGAACATGATCCGAGACCACCCGCTGTTGGGCGTGGGGCTGGATGGCTTTTTGGAGCAGTACCGGACCAGGTACATCCGGCCCGAGGCCTGGAAGGAGCCGAATCTCTCCCATCCCCACAACCTGATCCTGGAGCTCTGGGTCAACCTGGGGGTCCCCGGAGTGGTGATCCTGGTCTTGTTCCTATGGGGGTTCTACCGGCGGGCAAGCCATCTCTACCATAGAGTCCCTGAAGGGGAGGGGCGGGCAATGCTCCTGGGTGCCATGGGCGCTATGACCGCCGCGATGGCCCACGGCCTAGTGGACCGTTTCTACTTCGGTGCCCCGGACCTGGCCTACGTCTTCTTCCTGGCGCTGGCGGTGGTGGAAATGGCGACCCCCGTGGAGTGCCGGAGAAAGGATGATCAGGCCAGGTAGAAGGAGCGGGCGAAGCCGATGGCGATGCGGAAGAGCGGTTCAACTATTCCTTTCAAGGTAACGGTGGCCAAGAGCACGGCAATTACCCCGACCATGGCACCGCCCAATATATCCGATGGAAAGTGGACCCCGCAGTAGACCCTGGCAAATGAGAAGAGCAAGGCGAGCAGAAGGAGCCCAGCGCCGGCGCGGCGATTGAATAGCCAAATGATCAGGGCGAAGGTAAAGGCCATAGCCGCAGGGTTGCTGGGAAACGAGGAATCGGTGGGCCAATAGTAGAGGAGGTTCACCGGCAAAGTGGCGAAGGGCCTGGGGCGGAAGTAGAGCCCGTTGTTGGCCGCGACGATAGCGGCGGACAGGCCCTGGGCCAGTATAGCGTAAAGCACTGCTCTTTGATTGGTCTTGCGCAGATGGGGATTGGCTCCGGAGAACCAGAGGGCCAGAAGGGCCAGGGACATGCTCACCGGGACAAAATACTCGTTGACCAGCAGCCGCATGAGGCCGTCCAGCCAGGGAGACCGGCCGGCCAGGCCATTGACGGCTTCGAAAAGGGCTCGGTCCAGCTCGATCAGTTCATGGATCATCGGCCTTTCCCCTTGCCTTCCTTGGCCCCCGGCAACGGCCCCCCTTGCCCCAGAAGAGAGTTCCACCACCCATACACGAAAAGTCGCCTGGCCCGGGCGGCGGGGAGGCGCAGGGGAGCTCGAAGGAGCTGGAAATAGCCGGCCCTTTTCAAGGCGTCCAGGCCAGCCGACGAGGGACCGGGCGGGTTGGCCTGGGCCGGCGGGCGCAGGGACCGGGGTTGGCGGCTCACCAGCGAACCTATGGTTAGGGTGATCGAGATGGCCAGGAGGCAGCTCAGGGAAAAGAAAAAGGTGAGCTGCGCGCCCTCCAGGCCGGGCACGTTCCGGTCGGCGGAGGAGAAAAACCAGTAGTAGGAGACAGAAATGGTGAGAAGGCCGGCCAGGGAGGAGGCCCTGGGCCTGGCCGGGAAGAAGAAGAGGCCCTGGAGGCCATAGCGAGCAGCCACCAGCTGTAGGGTACCCAGGGCGCTGAAGGTGACGAAGATCACGTAGGCAAGCTCGACGGGCATGGCACCTCCGGCGCAACGAGCTAGAAGCGCCTTTCTTTACCAGTATAAAGAAGCTCGTCAAAATCGTGCTTGGTCTTGCCTTCTTTAGTGGTAACTAAACTTACCGGCCGGACCTCTAGGGGCGATGAGTGCTCGGTGATGGATGTCCGAGCGATGAGTTGCAGGTGAATTATATTGCCAGGTACTGTGGCTGTCAAGGACAGGGGGAAGGCCGCCCTGGGCGAAGTGTTGCCTCGGCAGTCGAAGTCCGATATAATTGCCAGCAGAGGGTGGGAGTGATCCGGGATTTTTTATTAGAAACGGTGCCAGCCGCTTTGCCTTGCCGCGGGGAAAGAGTATGATGTACAGTCACATCTTGTGTGCCACACGAGGTGGGGAAAACTCGGAGAAGACCGAGGAGAGGGCGATCAGGCTAGCTCGGGAGAACCAGGCGGGCCTGACGTTCCTGTATGCGGTTGATCCAGCCTTCGCCCAGGACCCTCGGAACGAACCAGGCCCGATGAGTGAGCCGGAGGGCCTCCACTGGCTAGGCGAGTTGGTGCTGGAAATGGCGGTGCGGGTGGCCGAGAGACAAGGGGTTCAGGCCCAGCAGGAACTGCGGCAGGGGGAGGTAATCGGCGAGATCAAGGCGTACCTGGCCCATCACCCGGAGGTGGATCTCCTGGTGATGGGCGCGCCGGTGGGCGAGGCGAAGAACCATTTCAGCGACTTTGTAGGCGAGGTGGTGGCCAGTGGCAGAGAGGTCCTGATCGTGGAGTGATGAGGCCTGGGAATGGAACTGGAGAAACGGCTGAGGAAGGTCGTCCTGGCGGTCCTGCTGGTCATCCTGGGGGGCCTGGCCGGGTACATGGCCATCGAGGGATGGCCCTTCCTGGACGCGCTCTACATGACGGTGATCACCTTGTCCACGGTGGGGTTCCGGGAGGTTCGGACCTTGAGCCCGGCCGGGATGGTTTTCACCATGGCCCTGATCGTGGTAGGGGTCGGTGGTGTGCTGTACACCTTCAGCACCCTGGCCGAGTATCTCATCGCTGGCCAACTGCGCGGGGCGCTGGAAAGGAGGCAGATGAACGCTCGAATTGCCAAGCTGGAGAATCACTACATCCTGTGCGGATTCGGGCGGGTGGGCCAGCAAGTGGCCCTGGAATGGGCCAGGGAGGGCCTGCCCTTCGTGGTCATCGACAATAACCCAGAAAGCCTGCAAAGATGTGCGAGTTGTGGGTATCTCTATCTGGAGGGCGATGCCGCTAACGATGAGCTGTTGAAAGCGGCGGGCATTCATCGGGCCAGAGGGCTGGTGACCGCCGTGGATTCGGACGCAGACAACGTGTACGTAACCCTGTCGGCCCGGGGACTGTGCCCGGACCTGTGGATCGTGGCCCGGGCCAACCTGGAGGGGGCGGAGCCCAAGCTCTTGCGCGCCGGGGCCAACCGGGTGCTGTCGCCGTACAGCATCGGTGGCCGGCGGATGGCCAGCCTGGTACGTCGGCCGGCGGTGGTGGACTTCCTGGACGTGGTCATGCACAGCGATCAGTTGGAGATGTGGCTGGAGGAAACAACCCTCCAGGAGGCATCACCCCTGGCGGGCAGCACCATCGGGACCAGCAATGTTCGCCAGGTGACGGGAGCCACCATCCTGGCGGTCCGGCGAAGCGATGGGTCCTTAATAAGTAACCCCAGCGCAGAGACGCAGTTGCAGCCAGGAGACAAGCTGATAGCCATCGGCACCACCAGCCAGTTGAAGGCCCTGGCGCAAATGGCCAGGGTCACAAGGCTTTAGTGAGTGGGGAGGCGAGATTGTCCGACCAGCGACCCATCGGCGTCTTCGATTCCGGGGTGGGTGGCCTCTCGGTGTGGCGGGAGCTGGCAGCCCAACTTCCCCTGGAGAGCACGATCTACTTCGCCGACATCGCCAATTGTCCATACGGCCCCCGCTCCAACCAGGAGATCCAGGCCCTGGCCCAGGGCATCGTGGGCTTCCTGGCAGCGGAGGGGGCCAAGCTGATCGTGGTGGCCTGCAACACGGCGTCGGCGGCAAGCCTGGCTTACCTTCGCTCTCTCTTCTCGGTGCCCATAGTGGGGATGGTGCCGGCGGTGAAGCCGGCGGCGGCGATGACGGCCAGCAAGCGGGTGGGTGTGATCGCCACCGAGGCCACCGTCCAGGGACAGGTCTTCGCCGAGCTGGTGGAGCGTTTCGCCAATGGGGTGGAGGTGTACACAAAAGCGTGTCCCGGACTGGTGCAGCAGGTGGAGAGGGGAGAACTGGAAGGTCCGGAGACACGCAGTCTCCTGCAGCGATACCTGGACCCGCTTCTGGCCCAGGGCATCGATACGCTGGTCCTGGGTTGTACACATTATCCCTTCTTGGAACCAGCCATTAGACGGGTGGTGGGACCTGATGTTATCATAATCGACCCCAGCCCCGCGGTGGTCAGGCAAACGGGGAGGGTTTTGGAGGAAAAGGGGCTACAAGCTCATCCTAAGAGCCAGGGCGAGCATTTATTTTATACAACCGGCGACCCGAGCCGTTTCCGTGAGATGATCTATATGCTGCTCGGGATCTCACCTGCGGTGCGGCAGGCCCTCTGGCAGGGGGCTCAACTGCGACTAGCCGGCCCTACCGGCCCCCCAGGTCCTTGACGCCCTCGCCAAGATGTGTATAATATATGTACAAGTGACCGTTGGAGGGGGAGTTGTTGGAGTACCTCTTCTCATCAAAGGCGAGGATCAAGCTGCTGACCAGATTTCTCAGCGATCCCGAGGCCAAATTGTACGCCAGGCAGTTGGAACGAGAGCTGAATGAGCCGGTGAATGCCGTGCGCCGGGAACTGAAGCGGTTTGAGACCCTGGGTCTCTTGCGTTCCTT
>JACQYG010000268.1 GCA_016208345.1 Chloroflexota bacterium | reverse complement strand
TGACCGGGTGGGACATCTGGACTATCTCCCGGGCCCTGCACATCCCGCCTTGGGCCTTTACTATCTACGGCGAGGCTCAGGAAGGTGCAGAGGCTGCCTTTGTGCTGGACCATTCCGGGCAGCGCTTTGAAATCGCTCTGGCCAAACGGCTGGGGCGAGGGAAAAAGAATCTACCCTGTATCTTCCTTTGGCGCCTCCCTGACGGCCATGCCCAGTGCGGCCTGGGCTCCCTGCGCCCGGTCACCTGCCAGAGCTACCCTGCTCTCTTGTTGAACGGCCTCCTCTGCGTACGGAATGGTCCCGGATGCGGCCATATCTGGTCACTATCCGAGCTGGACATGAAAGGGGAGCTCACTTTGCTGGAGGAAGAAAAGCAACGGAGAGAAGAATACAAGCGAATCGTGGAAGAGCTGAACGCGGCGGTATTGAAAAGTCCCGAGGGAACTGCTCTTAGCTACCCCGAGTATTGTAACTATCTGATAAATGCCTACGCCGACCTGTATGGGGGTAAAAGCTATGGCGGATAACGGCTACAATCCCTGCGTTGCCTGTCTCCATACTCGCTGCTGCACACACTATACAGTGAATATTACAGGCTACGACCTTTGGCGCATAGCCCAAGGGTTCTGCCTCTCCCCGGAGGAGTTCCTGGTATTCTTCACGGTGAAGGAACCCCGGCCTAGCACCTTCAAGCTGGATCACTCCGGCCAGACCTGCGACATAGCCTTGGACAAGGCCAGAACCCGGGCCAAGGAGGCACCATGCGTCTTCTGGCTCTCCCTCCCGGGAGGTTATGGGCGTTGTGGCATCTACCCTCTCCGCCCTTTGACCTGTCAAATTTATCCCGCCTTCTTCCGAAGAGGGAGCGTGCACATCAAGCCTGATGCCCTCTGCCCATCCAACGCCTGGAACTTGGCCGCCATGGACCTGTCACTTTGGCGGGGGAAGCTCTTGCGGGCACAGATGGAGTTCGACCTGTACCACCTGGTCGTCGCCCGCTGGAACGCTTACGTGGACAGCACGCCACCACAGGCTCGCTTCCCTGTCCAGGGTTACTGCGCCTACCTGATGAACGTCTATACCAGGCTGGAACGGGTACAACAGGCGGTCCCGGAGGAATTATGGCCAGGCATTCTGCGCCGCTGGGGGGAGTATGCCGACCTGCAGACTAATCCCCTGACCAAGGAGCAGAACGGAGAGGCATCAGCACTGCCAGGGTGGCGGGAGTTCTTGCGCGGGATACAAGAGGTCGTCAGCAGTTTCCTGCCACCGCAATCGCCGTAGTGGCAACCTTGGTGGTTGCCGTATGGGCAACCCCAGTGGTCGCCGAATGGGGCAAGGGTCAACGCCATGATCAATGACCTGGACGATACTTTGAAACAACTTCTTGTCCAGACGGTCCCCCTGGACCCAAGAGAGGTGGATATCAACTTTGATCTGCCGGATCGGGACTGGGGCGCCGGCCTCCACCGGCCCACGGTCAACCTATACCTTTTCCATATCCAGGAGAATCACGAATTCCGGTATAATGATTACCGGGCAGTGCAGCGGCATAATAGCACCGCGACGAAGAAGAGGCCACCGGTGCGGGTGGACCTCTCTTACATGATTACTGCCTGGACCAACGGCATAGAAGACGAGCACCGCCTGCTAAGCCGCCTGTTGATGGCCCTTTTCCGCCATTCTATACTTCCTGCCGAGGTGCTACAGGGCGAGCTGAGAGGCCTGGATTTTCCTATTCGGACCGCAATCGCCCAACCTGAGGGCGTCATGAAGAACCCTGCCGATCTCTGGACAGCCTTGGATAACCGGCTGAAGCCCTCCATCAACTATATGGTTACCCTCCCGCTGGACCTGGATGTGGCCATCACCGGCCCGCTGGTGTTCACCAAGTTCCTCCGGGTGCATGAGAAGCCCAAGGGCCTGCCAGAGGAGTGGCTCCAGATTGCCGGGACAGTGCGTGATAAGAAAGAGCCAGCAATGGGCATCACCGGAGCCACTGTAACCATCAAAGAGAATGGGATTAGCGTCCAAACGGATAGCGAGGGGCGTTACACTTTCCCTCACATACAGAAGGGATGCTACACCCTGGTGGTAACTGCACCGGGGCGCGCGATCCAGGAGTTCCCTGTGGAGGTCCCTGCGAGACGTTACGATCTGGAGTTGTGAGTGAGGGCTGGAGGAAAGGAGGGAGTGACAAAGCGTGTACGAAGAATCTTTTTTTGGAAACCGCCTTTCAGAACAAACTTAGAGAAGGGAGATGAAAGAAATGTCACCACAGTATCTATCCCCTGGGGTCTACGTGGAAGAGGTAGAACGGGGGGCCAAGCCCATCGAAGGGGTGGGGACGGCGGTAGCCGCCTTCGTCGGCTTTGCCGAGCGGGGGCCAACCCAGACGCCCACCCTGGTGACCAACTGGAGTCAGTTCGTCAACACCTTCGGTGGTTTCCTCCCTGGCTTCTACCTGGCCCACGCGGTTTACGGCTACTTCCAAAACGGCGGTGGTAGCTGCTACATCGTTCGCCTTCCTACGCCGGAGGGGGCAGAGAAGGTGGCTCCTGCGGCCGAGATCGCCCTTCCCAGCCGCGCCGCAGCCGCCCTTCCCACCTTACGGATCATGGCCAAGGAAGAAGCCAAAGCAGGGGAGGCCATCACCGCAGAGGTGGCTCCACCCGGTGCAGGAGCACCGGAGGATCAGTTCACCCTCATCGTCCGCCGAGGGGCGGCGCAGGAGGTCTTTGAGAACCTCACCATCGGCAAGGCCAAGGGGGCGCGCAACGTAGCCGAGGTGGTGACCAAAGAGTCCAAGCTTGTCCGTATCGAGGTGTTGGAGGCCCCTGGCAGCCTGGCCGAACGAGCCCCTGCTCCTGGCACCTATTCCCTGACGATGCCAGAGACGAAGGCTTTGGCCGTAAAGGAACTCCAACCGCTAGTCTTCGTGGGCGAGGCAGCGACCCGTTCCGGGGTGGGGGGCCTGGAGGCTGTAGATGAGGTCACCATGCTCTGCGCGCCAGATCTAATGGCGGGCTACAAGGCC
>JACQYG010000315.1 GCA_016208345.1 Chloroflexota bacterium | reverse complement strand
GTGACGTCCAGATCGTCAATGCCGCAGTCGGCCCCGAAGGCCCAGACGGACTCATACTCCTGACAGGAGACGTGCTCGGTGCCGTCCGGTTTGGGCCAGATGTTGGAGCACTTGATGATGCAGCCGGGGCTACACCCGTGACCCACTGTCCCAGCGCCGCCGCGCACCTTGGTGCCCTCGTTTATGGCCTCGCCGGAGATCTTGGCTGCACCCTCGAAGCGCCCCTCCCGGAAGTTGCGGGTGGGCAAGCCCCCGGCCTCGTTCATGATGTTGATCAGCACCGCGGTGCCGTAGGTATTCAATGCCCCGCCGGGCTTGGTGATGGCGTGGGTGCGCAGGGCCTCCACCAGCTTCTCGCGGCCACGATCGAAGAGCTCCTTGTTGGCGATGGCAACGCCTGGACCGCCGGACTCGTCCAGCACGACGAACTTGAGGCCCTTGGAGCCCAGGACCGCCCCCATCCCTCCCCGGCCGGAGTAGCGGCTAGGCCGCCCTTCCTGGTCGTTGAAGCAGACGCCGGCGTTGGCCATGAGCATCTCTCCGGCCACGCCGATGCCCATGAGGCCAACCTTCTCGCCGTACTTCTTGTAGATGGAGGGAACGGCCTCGTAGAGGCCTTTGCCAACCCACGGGTCGGCGGGCTCAAACTCGGCACCACCCACGGTGACCTTGAGCACCCAGAACTTGCCCTTTTCCTTTGGCTGCCCTTCCACCACGATGCCCTTGATGCCCATCCGGGCCAGTTGATAGGGGAAACGGGAGCCGGCGTTGGTCTCCTTGATTCCGCCGGTCAAGGGGGACTTGCCGCCCACCGAGACGCGGGCTGATGTGGGGGCGGCGGTGCCGGTGACGATGCCCGGGGCGATGACCACCTTGTTGTTGGGCCCCAGGGGATGGCACATCGGGTCCACTTCGTCGCATATGATGCTGGAGGTGAGCCAGCGCCCGCCCATGTCCTTGTACTTCGTCGGAACGTCCTCGAACCTGGCGGTGCGGTCGGTCATGTTGACGCGCAGGATCTTGCTCATCTTCGAGTTACCTCACTTTCGGTGGGATTTTGCTGGCCAGTATATCGCCCAGATCTTTGCTATTTCGAGACCTACCACCTCCCTTGAGTGGATTCAGATTTCTGGCCTTGGGGTCCTCGTTTTCTGCTTCGTCCAAATAAAAGGAGGCCAGCCTGAGAACAGGCGGCCTCCTTTGCACAATGGCGGGCGCGGGAATTACTCCCCGTACCGTAACGTTCATCTATCCCGGTGGGAGTAGATGAATCGGAGGTCAAATCGCTACGCGGGGTTTTAGCAACGAAGAAAGGCCCTACATTTTTATTATAAGGCTGTTTTTGGGCCTTGTCAAGGGTTGCCGGAGCGTTTTTTCTCAGACACCTCCTGGTAAAGGTTGGCGGTCTGTTTGGCCACCTGCTCCCAGGTGAAGAGCTTTTGCACTCGCTCGCGTCCCTTGATCCCCCATACCCGGAGCAGCTCGCTATCCTTCAGGGCGGTCTTGATGCCCCAGGCGATGTCCACGGGTGAGTTCCCATCCACGTGCAGGCCGTTCTGATCCGGGCCCGAGGGCACCACCTGCTCGCGGAATCCCACCACGCCGTTCGCCCCCACGATCAAGGGCTTGCGCAGGGACATGGCCTCCAGGGAAACGATGCCAAAGGGCTCGTACACTGAGGGGAAGACACAAAGGTCCGAGGCGGCGTAGTGGGTGATGCGCTCGGCCTCGGAGACGAACTCGTAACGGGTGATGACGTGGTCGGCGATGCCCAGGCGCGAGGCCAGCTCGCTGATGTCGCGTTGCTCCTCGCCCTTCCCCAGGATCACCAGTTTGACCTTCGGGTAGTCCCGGAGCACCTCGGGGAGGGCCTGGACCAGGTTCCGCACCCCTTTCACCCAGGTCAGGCGGCCCACAAACAAGAGCATGATCTCGTCGGGGGCGATGCCGTATCCCTGGCGTAGCTCCTCCACCTCTTCGTGAGATACCCGGTCCGGGTCGTACACCTGAGGGTCAACTCCATTCCACACCACGCTGATCTTCGAGCCCTGCCAGTTGTGGCGCACCAGGTCGTCACGCATGGCCTGGCTGACCGTGAGCACCCGGTCGGCCTTGAGCTGCATCTCCCATTCCAGGTGCAGCACGGTGGGGGAACCGCCGTCAGCCCGGCGGCCCCACTCAGTGGAATGGACGTGAAAGACCACCGGCAGGTTGGTCTGGTTGTCGACCACGAGCCCGGCGATGGCAGAGAGCCAGTCGTGGACGGCCACCACATCGAAACGCATCTCCTCACGGTTGATCAGTTGGTTGATGAATTTGCTGGCCGACAGGATGTTGTAGACAAAGATATCGTTGAAGAACGATCCCCAGTAACGCAGTTCCTCCAGGACCAGGGAAGGAAAAACGTTGGTGGCGTCCACGCCGATGGAGCGATGGACCTCCACCCCCTGGAGCACCTCTCGAGTTTTTAAGTCTCCTTTGTTCATGGCCAACACGGTGACGTCATGCCCCTGGCGGACCAATTCCCGGGTGATGTATTGGGCATAGGTGCCCAGGCCCCCCACCACGGCGGGTGGGTATTCGTAGACGAAGAATGCGATCTTCACTTATATCACCATCCTTTGATACAACGCCTCCAGGCTCATCTCCGGGCTCACCGTCTCAGTAGAAAGCAGCGTGATGGTGGCCGCCGAGACCCCCAGGCGCATGGCCTCGTCCACCGGAAGGCCATTCACCAATCCGTAAACGACGCCCGCGGTAAGGGCATCCCCAGCGCCGGTGGCATCCACCACCTCGCACTTGATGGCCGGGATGTGGCCGCTGCCGTTCGGCGTAGCGTAGAAGAGCCCTTCCTCGGCCAGGGTGATGATGACGATCTTCAGCCCACAGGCCACCAGCTTTTGCGCTGCCAGGGTGGCCTCAGGCACGCTTTGCACCCTCATGCCACATAATATCTCGGCCTCCGAGGCATTGGGGGTGATGATGGAATACTCGCGCAGGCGACGCTTGACCCGGGCGGAGAGGGCGATGGAGACGGGGTCGATGCACACCGGCACGTTGGCCTTGCGGGCCACTTTGAGGATGACGGTGAGGGTGGGGACTGGCAGGTTGGCGTCCAAGACCATCATGCGGGCGTGTTTGATCAGGTCCCGATGTTGGGAGATGTAGCGGGGCGTGATCGCCTGGGCCACCTGCATGTCATCGATGGACACGGCCATAGATCCGGCCTCGTTGAGCACGGCCAGATAGGCAGCGGAGCGAAAGTCCCGGCTGAAGAGGACGTGGCTCATGTCCACGCCATGGGCGGCCGTGTGCTCCACGATCTGTCTCCCAAAGGCATCGTCGCCCACGGCGGTCAAGAGGGCGGTGGGCACCCCCAGGCGCGCCAGGTTTTCGGCGACATTTCGCGCCACGCCGCCCGCGGAGATCTTGATCTCACCGGGGTTCGACGTAGCCGGTACCAGCCCAAAGCGTGCCTTGCCCTTGATGTCGATGCTGGCAGCGCCCACCACCACCACTTCTGGGAAGCTGGTACCGGTCATCGCCGTTCTCCTGCGTCCCGATCGGGCCAGAGGGAGGGGCCTGGCCTAGGACCGGGGAGTCTTGGGGCCGTGACCTGTCATGGCTCCGGGGACAGCGCCCCGGCCGGAGCTCGATCTAGCCTTGGGCTGTGTCGGTGCATTTTCGGCAGCCAGGCGCACCTGTTCAGCCGAAAGCTCCAGGGTGGCCTTGCTCTCCAGCTCTACCGTGACGGTTTCCTTCAGGACGTTGAGGCCCACCACCAGGCCCTTGCCCGTCAGGGTGGCGATCTCCTCGCCCAGCCTGGGCAGTCCCTGCTTGAGGGCACAATACTGCTCATTTTCGTATCCCAGGCAGCATAGGAGCCTCCCGCAGATGCCGGAGATCTTCATGGGGTTCAGGGGCAAGTCCTGATCCTTGGCCATGCGAATGGAAACCGCGGCGAAATCGCCCAGAAAGCAGGAGCAACATAGTTGGCGGCCGCAGCGGCCCAGGCCGCCGATCATCTTGGCCTCGTCGCGGACGCCGATCTGCCTGAGCTCAATGCGGGTCTTGAAGATCCCAGCCAGGTCTTTCACGAGCTCTCGAAAGTCCACGCGCCCCTCGGCGGTGAAGAAGAAGGTAAGCCTGCTCCCATCGTAGTTATACTCGGCCCCCACCAGCTTCATGGGCAGATGGTAGTGGGCAACCCTTTGCTCGCATTTCTCCAGGGCCTCTCGTTCCCTGGCCTTGTAGAACTGTTGCTGGTGCAGGTCCTGGCTTTCCGCCCGGCGAATCACCGGCTTGAGAGGCTCGCTTATCTCGTTTTCCTGCACCTGCTTGGGCGCGATGACCACGCGCCCGGCTTCCGTTCCCCGGGAGGTCTCCACCACCACGAAGTCGTCGACCTTTAGATCCAAACCCGCGGGGTCGAAGTAGTATATCCGCCCTGCCCGCTTGAACCGAACACCTACTATGTCTGGCACGAGGCTCTCGCTTTCTCGCAAATCCTCGTATACTCGAGGAATATTAGCCGGCGCTGGGCTGCCCGGCCAGATACGGCACTTGACCACCTAGGCCTTGACTGTCGGAAATCCCAGGATCAAGACCTCCAGGGCCAGCCTGGGGTTGACGTTCTGGTCCAGGTACGATTGGGTGGCCCGGATGCTGTTCAAGGCATGGCTGGCCTGGCCCGCCGGCACCTGGCCGGCGTATTCCCGCAGCCTGGGGAGTTGATCCACGTTGACCACCAGGTTGGGGCAGCCCTCTTTGACCAAGAGCACGTCCCGCCACCAGCACGACCAGGACTCCAGGAGCTCCTGCACGCCCTCGCGTTCCTCAATGTCCTTAGTGAACTGCTGGCTGAGTTCTTGAGCCAGGGCCATGCGCTCCACCCGGCTGGCGCCGCCCATTTTCCACAGGTGGGCCAGCCGCCTTTGGTGCTCCTGCCGGTGCTCGCCATCCCGGCTGGCCCGGAGCGCCCAGCCCACCCTTCCGACCGCCAGGTGGGCCAAGACGTGGGCCTGGTCTTCCTCCACGCCATAGGTTTTTACCAACGCCTGCCTGATGGTCTCGGTGGCCACGGGCCGCAGATCCAGACGTTGGCAGCGGGAGTTGATGGTCGGCAGCAGGATATTACCATCAACGGCGGTCAAAATCAAGACAGAGTAGGATGGCGGCTCCTCCAGCGTCTTCAGCAGACAGTTAGCGGCCTCCTCGCTGAGCCGATTCGCCTCCAGGATCAGGCAGACCTTCCATTTTCCAGCGTAGGGCTTCAGGCTGATCGTGTGTCGCAGTTCCCGGATCTGGTTGATGCCGATCTCTCGCCGGGTCCTGCGCTCCTGTTCCGGCACCGTGTCCAGGGAAACCAGGTGCACATCCGGATGCGACATCTCGTCGATCAGGCGGCAGCTCCGGCAGTTACCGCACGGCGCATCCGGCTCGGCACAGTGGAGCGCCTGGGCGAACTGCGTGGTCAGGGTGGTCTTGCCGACCGAGGACAGACCGGTGATCAGGTACGCGTGTCTGATGCGCCCCGTTTCGATACTGTGATCCAGCAAATCCACGGCCCAGTCATGGCCGATAACCCGCCACATCTTCGGCCCCTGTGTGCGAATTTGGGCTATTGTATCCTCACCGGGCCATTTAATCAAGGGCCGCGGAGCAGGG
>JACQYG010000314.1 GCA_016208345.1 Chloroflexota bacterium | reverse complement strand
GTGGTGGCAGAACCCCTGCTCCCCTGCGCCACACGGGGCATCGAGGAGCCGTGTGAGTTCTGCCAGCGAGGTGAGTTCTCCCTATGCCAGAATTTCGCCGAAGGGGACCTGTCGCCCGGCTTCGGCATCGGGGCCTGCCGCGACACAGGCGGGAGCTGGAGCCCCTGCTTCGTCGCTCACCAGTCTCAACTCTTCCCTGTGCCCGAGAGCGTCAGCGACGAGAACGCATTGATGGTCGAACCCTTCTCTGTGGCCCTGCGACCGGTGATGCGCAACTTCCCGGATGATGACGATACTGTCTTGGTGTTGGGAGCTGGGGTCATCGGGTTATGCACTGTGGCTGCGCTGCGGACGTTAGGTAGCGGCGCGCGGGTGATCGTCGTGGCCAAGCATCCTTTCCAGGGAGAGATGGCCCAGAGGTTCGGTGCAGATGAGGTCATCTATCTGCGGGAAGGCGATTGTTTTCAGGCCGTGGCCGAAGCCACGGGCGGCAAATTGTATAAGCCGGTACTGGGCAAAAGGGTTCTGGTGGGTGGTGCCGACATTGTCTACGAATGCGTGGGCAGCGAAAGCAACATCGACGATAGCCTGCGTCTGGCCCGCAGCGGCGGCACCGTGGTCCTTGTGGGCCTAGCCGCCATCCCCAAACGGGTGGACTGGACCCCCATCTGGCTGAACGAGTTGACGGTCAAAGGTAGCTTCTGGTGCAGTACGGAGACGGTCCAGGGCCGGCGAGTGCGAACCTTCCAGCTGGCCCTAGAGTGGATGGCCGCGGGCAAGATTGACCTGGCCCCAATGGTGACTCATCGGTTCAGACTGGATGACTATAAGAGGGCTCTGGCTATCACCGCCGATAAAGGCCGACACCGGGTGGTCAAGTCTGTCTTCGTCTTCGATTGACGAAGGAGAAGTGTGTATGAGCATCGCACTTGAGGAATCCAAAACCGGCAAACCCACGCATTCGTGGTTGCGAGAAATACACGTGGCCTTCGTGCCCGGCCCGATGACGCCTTTGCTGGAAGAGATGATGGAGGGCCTGGAGCGTCATTTCCATCGTCTTGGGCATATGGTCCAGACGGTGCCCGACGATCGCACCGACGTCATCCTGACTACCGCCTCCTTTGGCGAGCCTTTGGATTGGCGGGAGGCCCTAATCTTCTCGGCTCGCCGGCGCTTCAACCTGAGCTGCACTCCCACCGTTTACACTTTGGTGCAGGTGTCCCTCACAAGGTTTCAGCAGTTGCTGGATCACTTTCAGACCGTGTTGGCAAAGGAGCCACCCGACCCGACAGACTACGATTTCCCTGGTCTGGCCCCCCAGGCTTATCGTGTCCTCTTTGAGCAAGGCCGCCGTGGCGGCCCCATCCTGGCCCTGGAGCGCCTGGTGATGGCTCAGACCAAGAGCATCCGGGTCCTTCTAGTGGTCGAGGACGACCGCCCGCTGGTAGCGTACCACTTGGACCTGGTCGGCGCCCATCCTCGCAGCGAGGCAGAAGCCCCGGAATCTTTTTACGAGGACATCGTTCTGCGCATGGTCACCACTCTCAGCACCACCGAGGTGAATCAGCACCAAGCAGTGGAAGATCCCATCCCGCGCGCGCTCTGGCAACGCCTCAGCACGCCCGTAGCCATGTGCGTGGCTAGTCAGCAACTGGGCGAACGTAACTTTTTCACCGAGATGGTACGCATCGCTGATCTGGTAGAGGTACCCGCCGTGTCGGATGCAGTGGCCAGCCAGTACAGTGAGGGGTGCTTTACCACCTGGGATCCGACGCTGGGCGCCCTCATCGCCACAGTGACGGGTAGCGCGCGCCCTGTGGACAAGGGGAACATCACTGAAGATGACTTGGCGGTGATCGTGGGTGTACGGTCCGACGGCCGGGGAGCTCTGGTGCGCCACGTGGAGGGGAAGCGCAACGATCCTCCTTCCATGGAAGCGGTGGAGATGATGGACATGAACAGTGCGCTCCCCGCCATCGTTCTGGGGCCAGCGTGGAATACCTCAGTCCGGGTGCCAGTGGTGCGTTCCAAGCTGCACGGACACCGTGGCATTGCCGCCTACGATCCCCGCCGGGTGGAGTACGTTCCCCTGGATCCGCCATACTATCACTACCCGGTCTCCTGTGGCACAGATGCTCAGGCCCGGGGCATCAAAGAGGCTTTTGCCCGCTCGGAGACGCTGCAAAATCCCGATGATTCGCGCCAGGTGGTTTTCACGGTTCTGCCCGGTCATGGTGTAGTCATAGTGGAAAAGTGGGTGCCTGGAACAGCTCCTTTCCAGGTTATGTGGGAATACATGGACTCCGGCTACCTAGAGGTGGAAAATCTCATCCCGCAGGGCCTAATGAAATATATCCCCGGTTCGGATGGTAGGATGCTGTTGCGAACGGCATGAGGCGCGTCGCTGCACCTGCCACCGCGCGAGGGGGACAAAGTGCGGCCTAATCCGTCGCTGGTGCGTCCTAAAAGAAATCGTCTGCTAACCGGTGCACGTCTGGTTGTGCTTTCGACACCGTTCGTGCTGCCCTGGCCTGGCCGCCAGGACAGGCGAACATCGGCGGTCGGGATGCGCCAGGCCCGGTCGGTGGAGCGGGCGTTGAGCAATTGTCACAGGCGATCCATCTGTGCCGCCTCGCAACCGAGACGCTCGATGGAGACGTGTGGATTCGGGCAGATGTTGAAAGCAAAATGGAGGACAAGTGATGTTTACGGGAATCACGGTCTCGGTCGAGGCGCGGCACGGCGTGACTACCGGCATCTCGGCCTTCGACCGCGCCACGACCATCCGCGCCATGATCGATCCGGCGACACAGCCGGAGGACATTGCCCGCCCGGGCCACGTCTTCCCACTGCGCGCTGCC
>JACQYG010000313.1 GCA_016208345.1 Chloroflexota bacterium | reverse complement strand
GTTGTTCCTGACCCGTTTCGCCTCCAGGGTCACTATCGTCCACCGCCGTCGCCAGTTGCGGGCCAATGCCACGCTGGTAGATAGGGCCCGGGCCAATCCCCGGATCGAGTTTACGTTGAACCACACGGTCACAGAGATCATCGGCGACAATGCCGTGAGGGCGGCCAGGCTTAAGGACCTGAGCACCGGCCAGCAGAGAGTGGTCGAGACAAGCGGTGTCTTCATCTATGTGGGGCAGTACCCGAACACGTCACTCTTCAAGGGCCAACTGGCCATGGACGAAGACGGCTTCATTTTAGTCGACGACCTAATGGAGACCAGCGTGCCCGGGGTCTTCGCCGCGGGGGAGTGCCACGATCGGCTCTTCCGGCAGGCAGTGGCCTCCGCCGGCTTCGGCTGCATGGCCGCCCTCGCCGCCGAGCGTTTCCTGGCCGATTGACCCGGGCCAAAGATGGCAGATAGCTGATAGCGAATAGCAGCCCTCTGCCATCTGCCATTCTCACCGCTCTCGCTGCCTATTGGCCTCCCGCCGACCTGGCCTTGGGCTGGTACTTCTCCACCAGCCACTGGATGAAGTCCAGGATCTCCTGAACAGCCTCGGGTGGGAGGTGGCGGTACTTGCTCTTGAGGGCCCGGGCGATATCGATCTCCTCACCTCTGGGAGTGAGGTGCTCGGCCATTTCCAGCACGTATTCCTCCGATACGCCAAAGAAGGCGGCAAGCCGCCGGCACGTCTCCGGGCTGGGCATGCTTACCCTGCGCACGATGGAGTACACGGCGGTGGGGTTTAGCCCTGCACCCAGGGAGGCCGCCCGCCAAGAGAGGCCTTTGCGCCGGCAGGCCTCGCTCACGAATTCAGATATCTCCTTCAGGCTCATCTCGGTGCTCCTCAAGAAAAATTCCGGCCTAGTTCTCGGCGACGGTCGCAGCCATGATATATCCTGACAAACAAGATGTCAAGCCCGACAAACAGGTTATCGGAAACAGGCTATTGACAAGCATTGGAACTGGTTGTATAGTTTCCTTTCGCCACCGGCATAGGTCCGAGAGACAGCATTGATTCAGGAAAACCCCTCGCGAGGTGCCCTGTGATCGATCAGGGACGGATCAAGAAGCCCAGCGGCAGGGTGGTCACCTCGGCTAATCGCGGTATCTTCAGGACCAGGCTCGCCACCCGCTCCGAGTTCTTCGCCATCGTGCAAAACAGAGGCCCCAAGCGATGAACGCCCGGGTCCTGGCCGTAAACACGCTCGCCGCTCTGCAACGGGAAATGGAGCGCATCCACCCGGAGAAGGCTGGGCTGGAGATCATGCTCCCGAAGGGGTTGCACCGGGCCATCAAGCTGGAGGGCGTCACCTGCGCTGCCGCCAACATCATCAAGCAGGAGATGCTCGCCAGGGGTGGCGAGGCGGTGATCTCAAGCCAGGTCTACCGCCTGAAAGAGGGCACCCTCACCGAGGTCCTCCTTCTAGGCTCCCTGGCCCACTACCGGGGCCTCCTGGCCAAACTGCGGCTCCAGCCTTTGAAGAGCCTTCAGGCCATTGCGGACGAGGTGGAGGCAGTCCTGGCCGATCACCAGGGTGCCCGGTTGGGGACATTGCAGATCGGCAAGGCGCTCTTCAACTGGGGAACCCGCACTTACCTCATGGGTATCATCAACGTTACCCCCGACTCCTTCTCTGGAGACGGCCTGGGGTACGACGTGGCGGCCGCGGTGGCTCAAGGGAAGCGTTTCGCGGAAGAGGGCGCTGACCTCCTGGACGTGGGGGGAGAATCGACTCGGCCGGGCAGCGCCTCCGTCCCGGTTGACGAGGAGCTCCGGCGAGTGATCCCGGTCATCCAGGGACTAGTCCGGGAGACCTCGGTGCCTGTCTCCATTGATACTTACAAGGCTAAGGTGGCAGAGCAGGCCCTGGCGGCCGGGGCCAGCCTGGTGAACGACGTGTGGGGGCTCAGGCAGGACCCCGGCCTGAAAGGCGTGGTAGCCCAGGCTGGGGTGCCGGTGATCTTGATGCACAATCGCAGCCAGGTGGACAAGGCCGCCAGGAACGAGGTGGTGGGAGGTCACTACCAGGGCATGGTCTACGCGGACCTCATGGCCGAGATCTGCCGAGAGCTAAGGGAGAGCATGGCTCTGGCCACCTCCGCCGGCATCCCCTGGGAGCGCATCATCGTGGACCCCGGCATCGGCTTCGGCAAGACCGCCGAGCAGAACCTGGAGATATTGCAGCGGCTGAGCGAGCTCAAGAGCCTCGGACGCCCCATCCTGCTGGGCACCTCCCGGAAGTCCTTCATCGGCCGCGTCCTGAACCTGCCCCCGGACCAGAGGCTTCACGGCACAGCAGCCACTGTGGCCCTGGGTATCGCCCAGGGTGCCGACATCGTGCGGGTACACGACGTAAAAGAGATGGCCCAGGTAGCCTGTATGGCTGACGCCATGGTGCGCAGGTGAACTATGGCCAAAGTATACCTGGGAAAGGGATCTAACCTGGGCCATCGGGAGCCCAATATCGCCCGGGCCCTGGAGCTACTGGGGGCGAAGATCCGCCTCCTCCGGGGGTCCTCGCTGTGCGATACTGCGCCCTTGGGCTACCTGGATCAATGCGGTTTCATAATTCTGCTTGCGCCGGCATGACCTGACTGAGCCTGTCAGGCCCCTTGCGTTTCATCAAGGGGCGAGGCCGGTATGGGATGGACCCACTCAGTCTGTTGGGGGCTGCGCCTCATCGACATCGACATCCATTTTACAGGCCCTGGCCCTGGACACACCCGACCTAGCCATCCCTCACCCCCGCCTGGCGAAGCGGGCCT
>JACQYG010000312.1 GCA_016208345.1 Chloroflexota bacterium | reverse complement strand
GAGGCTGGGGTTGGGCCAGGACAGGCTGGCGGAGTTGGCCGCGGACCTGGGTTCAGACGTGCCCTTTTTCCTTAAGGGGGGCACGGCCCTGGTCCAGGGGAGGGGCGAGCGGGTGACTCCGCTGCCACGGCCAGTTCCCTCCTGGCTGGTCCTGGCCGTGCTGCCGGTGGACGTGTCGGCCAAGACCAGGACGCTGTACGAAGCCTTGACACCTGGCGATTACACCGATGGCTCTGCCACTCGAAGGATGGTGGAGGCCATTGAGAAGCAGGGTAGGGTCGACCCGAGGCTGACCTTCAACGCCTTCGAGCCGGTGGCCTTCCGGCTCTTCCCCGAGCTGGAAAGGGTGCGGACGGCGATGCTGGAGGCGGGCGCCCCCTTGGTCCGACTGTCGGGCAGCGGACCGGCCATGTTCACCATCGTCCCCGACCGGCGCGCGGCCCAGGCACTACGCCGTCGTCTGGCAGCCGGCGGGGTGGAGGCGATAGTCGCCACCTATTGAGGTATCGATATTATGATCCGATGGAGGAAGACATGGAACGACAGGTCATAGCGACGAAGCAAGCGCCGCGGGCTATTGGGCCATATTCCCAAGGCATCAAGATCGGGGGCCTGGTTTTCACCGCCGGACAGGCGGGGCTGGACCCGTCCACCGGCGAGCTGGTGGCTGGAGGGGTGGCGGCGGAGACCAGGCAGGTGCTGCGGAACCTACAGGCGATCCTGGAGGCCGGTGGCAGTTCCCTGGCCAGCGTGGTCAAGACCACGGTTTTCTTAACCAATATGGATGATTTTCAGATCATGAACCAGGTGTACGGTGAATTCTTTCCCCAGGACCCGCCGGCCCGTTCCACGGTCCAGGTGTCGCGCCTGCCCAAGGGGGCAGCGGTGGAGATAGAAGCAGTGGCGGCAGCGACATAGGTTGATAAACGGTGGGTCGTTGTCCACCCATTGACGCCATCGTCAACGCTTTAGCTATTTCTTGGCAGTTGGCTGGCTCTCTGGGTTTTACCCCTCATGCTCCCTCCCTCACCTCCGTTGTTTATGGTATAATACAATCCAGGTTAGCGAATAACACGGAGCGGGGATGAGAAAACTGGCAGCGGTGGTGCTGGCGGCGGGCCAGAGCACTCGAATGAGGTCCAAGCTGGTGAAGGTGCTCCACCCCATCGCTGTCCGTCCCATGATCGAATACGTCCTGGACGCAGTGGAATCCCTGGAGGCCGGCAGGGCGTACCTGGTGGTGGCGAAGGACGCCGAGCAGGTCCGGTCGGCCCTGGGCGACCGGGTGATCTACGTAGAGCAAGGCCAACAACTGGGCACCGGCCACGCCTTGTTACAGGCCCGGCCTCTTTTGGAGGGCCAGGCCGAAACGGTTCTTTCCATCTACGGTGACAACCCCCTCATCGCCGCCGCTACGCTGAGGCGATTGGTGCAGGTACACGAGGAAACCAACGCCACGGTAACCCTCCTCACCGTGCTTTCCGAGGAAGCCCGGGGCTTTGGTAGGATCGTCCGCGATAGCAACAAGCGGATCAACGCCATCGTCGAGGAGGCGATGGCCTCTCCTGAGGAAAGGCAAATACGCGAGCTCAATGCTGGCGTGTACTGCCTAAGCGATCGCTGGCTCTGGCCTCACCTGGCGGGCCTGCCCTTGGGGCCCAAGGGGGAATACTTCCTGACCGACCTGGTGGAGGCTGCGGCCAGGGAGGGCGAGACCATCTCTAGTTTGGCCGTCGACGACATAAGCGAGGTCCTGGGGATCAACAACCGGGCGCATCTGGCTCAGGCTGAACGGGTTGTTCGGGAGCGGGTGCGCCGCGAGCTGATGCTCTCCGGCGTCACATTGATGGACCCGGCCACCATTTATGTGGACTCCTCGGTCAAGATTGGGCCAGACACGGTGATCTACCCCAATTGCTACATCTTAGGCGAGACCACCATCGGCAGCGACTGCTCCATCGGGCCCAATTGCCAGATCATGGATTCCGAGATTGGCAACGGCTGTTGCTTAGTGGCCTCGGTAGTGGAAGAGGCGACCCTGGCCGAGGCCGTGCACGTGGGGCCGTTCGCGCACCTGAGGCCCGGGTCGCGATTGGCCGCTGGAGTTCACGTGGGCAATTTCGCTGAGGTCAAGATGAGCACCCTGGGGCCGGGGACCAAGGTGCATCACGTGAGTTACCTGGGCGACGCCAAGGTGGGCGCCGACGTGAACATCGGCGCCGGGACCGTTACCTGCAATTTTGACGGCGAACGCAAGCACCCAACGGTCATCGAGGACGGCGCCTTCATTGGCTCGGACACCATGCTGGTGGCGCCGGTGAAGGTGGGCCGGCGGGCCAGGACCGGAGCGGGCTCAGTGGTCACCCGGGATATCCCGGAGGGTAAGACGGCCTATGGGGTCCCGGCCAGGGTAAGGGAAAAGTAGAATGGAGCGAGAGCTGACGCCCAATGTCACTCCCCTCCACAATCTTCTGATTGACCAGGTCATGGCTTTGGTCACCGGTGAAGAGTGGAAGGTGATTTGCTACGGGGTGCGCTGTGCCCTGGGGCCAGGGGCCTCCGATGAGGGGATCTCCATCGCCCAGTTTGCCAATGGGCGGCAGGCGAGCGACGGCAGCCTGCTGGACAGAGGCACCGGGCTGACCGAGGCCCAGGTAAAATCCTGCCTGGATTTCCTGTGTGATACGTTGCACCTTTTCCTGCGGCAGGACCGGCCTCGCAAACCCATCTGCTTCCGGCTCAACCTGGACGGCTCCAGCATAAACTGGGAGGCCCTGGAGGAGCGCCAAGCGTCGTGGGCGGCGGAGAAAACCTCCGAGGCGATCTCTCAGGCAACCCGCCCGGCGACCAAACCGGAAACAGGCATGCCGGCGAGAGGCAGATACCCTGACTATCCGCCTGACGATGTTCGATTGGATGCGAACGACAACCAGGCGGTAGCCGCTCAGGTGCGATCGTTACTTCACGGGGAATGGCGCAAGGCCTACGATGAACTAGTGCGCCTTTATTTGCGAGGCCGGGATGAGGGGACGTTGGGTTCCAACGAAGCCTGGGCGCTCTTCACGGCCTGGCGCACGTATGGTTTCGCCCGGGTGACCAATGCCCTGCAGGACTCATTGGACTATCCCGACCTGGCCCAGGTGGGTCGGACCTGCCTGTTTGTGGAGGTATTATCGCTCTTGGAGCAGGAGAGGATCGGCCAGGCGTCGTCGGCATTCTTCAGGCAGCATCTAGAGGAGCTGGTGGAAGACAATCCTGATCTGAAGGAATGGAGGTACGCCATCGAAGAGGCGGTAGTCAACAACAAGAGAAACCTCAAGTACATCGCGGCCATCTTGAAGCGCCGCAAAGAGCAAGGGAAGGGCGAGCTGATGCCCAAGGTGGAGGGAGTGAGAGTTGGCCGAGCCGGTGCCGATCGGCAAGGTGCTAAAGGAGCTAAACGAAGGGCTTCTCGCTGGACCGAGGAGGAGCTTCAGGCCGCCAGAGAGGCTCAAGCCGAAACAGAGTGGGCTGCCCCGCCAGACTAGAGGCCGGGAAAAGACCTGCCCCACCTGCCTGGGAGCCGGTTGGGTCACCAGCGATGTCCCGGTGGGCCACCCGGATTTCGGCAAACTTCGGGAGTGCCCCGATTGTAACGCCGCGGTTCAAAGGCGACTCCAGGCCATGCAGGCCATCTCTTCTCTGCGGGGATGGATGCGAAATTGCACCTTCGACAGCTTTGAACGGGTGCAGGACGCCGTGGATGCCTTTAATGCTGCCACCGAGTTCGCCAAAAAGCCCAAGGGGTGGTTGGTAATCCACGGCCCCAATGGCAACGGCAAGACCCACCTGGCAGCGGCCATCACCAACAAGCTATTGGAAAAGGGCAAGGTAGTGCTATTCCTTAACGTGCCTGAGCTCTTGGACTATCTGCGAGATGCCTTCAACCCCAAGCGCGATCGGGACGAGAGCGCCCTGTCCTACGAGGAGAGGTTCACCACCATCAAGACGGCGCCAGTGTTGATCCTGGACGACTTCGGCGCGGAGAGCGAGACGGCCTGGGCCAACGAAAAGCTGTATCAACTCTTGAACTATCGTACCGATATGGCCTTGCCCACGGTCATCACCACCAATCTCAAGCTGGAGGACTTCGAGGAACGTTTGCAGTCCCGTTTGGCCAACCGGTTGATCGGCAAAATAGTGAAGAACACTGCCCCTGACTTTCGAAGGGGAGCAGGAGAAAAGGGGAACTGAATTGGAAGGGCAATTTCAGATCTTTTCGGGCAATTCCAACCTGGCACTGGCCAACGAGATCTGCCAGAACCTCAATGTTCCCCTGGGGCGAGCGCTGGTGGGGCAGTTCAAGAACGGCGAGACCAGGGTGCGCATTGAGGAAAATGTGCGCGGGTCCGACGTCTTCCTGATACAGTCCATCTGCGCTCCGGTGAACCACCACCTGATGGAGCTCTTGCTGATGATTGATGCCCTGCGTCGGGCCTCGGCCAGCCGCATTACCGCAGTGATGCCCTATTACGGCTACGCGAAGCAGGAGAAAAAGACCGCCGGCCGGGAGCCCATTTCGGCCAAACTGGTGTCGAATCTCATCACCACCGCGGGGGTCCACCGGGTGCTCACCCTGGACCTGCATGCCGCGGCCATCGAAGGCTTCTTCGATATACCGGTGGACCACCTCCGGGCGGCGCCCATCTTAGCGGAGCGCTTCAAACAGATGAACCCCATGAATATGGTGGTGGTGTCACCGGATACCGGTGGCGTGAACCGGGCCAACGACTTCCGGGAGCGCATGGGGGCTTCCCTGGCCATCATTGCCAAGCAACGGCCCCAGCCCGACGTCTCCGAGATCCTGGAAATGGTGGGCGAGGTGAAAGACAAGACGGCGGTGATCGTGGACGACATGATCTCCACCGGTGGAACGTTGATCGAGGCAGCAGACTTGCTGATGGAGCGCGGCGCTAAGGAGGTGTATGCCTGTGCCACCCACGCCATCCTGGCGGGCAACTCCGCCGAGCTCATCCGCAATTCGGTGGTGAAAAAGGTGGTAGTGACCAACACCATCCCGGTGAGTGCGGAGCAGTGCAACGAGAAGATCGAGGTGCTCACGGTAGCGCCGCTTCTGGCCGAGGCCATCCAGAGGATACACAAAGACCTGTCGCTGAGCACGCTCTTTGTGTGAGCGGCGGCCGCCGGGAGTTGGGGGAGCAGCGTAAGGAGTTGATGATCTCTTGGAGTCGGATAGTTGGGGTGAGCTACTGCTCGTCGGAATGCTCATCCTGCTCAATGCCTTCTTTGCTGCCTCGGAAATTGCCGTTATTTCCGTCCGCAAGACCCGGCTGAAACAGTTAGTGGAGGAGGGAAACCGCGAGGCCCGGATCGTCCAACGGTTGTCCGAGAACTCCAGCCGGTTCCTGGCCACGATCCAGGTGGGGGTTACCCTGGTAGGCTTCTTCACTGCGGCCACGGCGGCGATCTCGTTGTCACGTCCCCTACAACAGTTCATCGCCCTCATCCCTTTGTCCTGGGTAATCCAGATCAGCCAGCCCCTGGCGGTGGGCTTGATCACCCTGACCCTGGCTTTTATGATGCTCATCTTTGGAGAGTTGGTCCCCAAGGCCCTGGCCCTCCAGCACGCGGAGCGCATCTCTCTCCTGGTGGCTCGCCCCCTGGATGTCCTGGCCACCCTGGCCTCCCCTATGGTCCGGGTGCTTACCCTGGCCACCGATGGTGTGATGGCCATCTTCGGCGGCGGCCGGAGAAGCTCTTTGCCGTTCGTCACCGCGAACGAGATCAAGACCATGGTGGATGCCGGTGAGGAAGAGGGAGTGCTGGCCCAGGAAGAGAAACAGATGATCTTCTCGGTGTTCGACATGGCGGAGACCACGGTGCGAGAGATCATGGTACCGCGCATCGACATGTTTGCCGTGGACATAGAGACTTCCTTTAAAGAGGTCCTAGAGCACATTAACAAGACCGGCCATTCCCGGATTCCGGTTTACGAGGGCAACGTGGACAACATCGTGGGCATACTGAACGCCAAGGACCTTTTCCGACACCTGGGGGCGCTACAGGTCTCCGCTGGCCTGCGCAAGATCATCCGACCGGCCTATTTTGTGCCCGAGTCCAGGAGGGTGGACGATCTCTTGCGGGACTTGCAACGGGAGCGGGTGCACATGGCCATCGTGGTGGACGAGTTTGGCGGCACCGCGGGCCTGGTGACGATCGAAGATCTGTTGGAGGAGATCGTCGGCGAGATTCAGGACGAGTATGACAGAGAGGAGCCCCAGATCGAGCGCCTGAGCGAGGACGAGGCGATCTTCGACGGGCGGGTTGGCCTTCACGACGTCAACGATGTGCTGTCGCTGGACCTCCAGGGCGAGGACTATGATACCATCGGTGGGCTGGTGCTCACTCACCTGGGCAAGATGCCAGCGCCTGGCGATACCGTGGAGATGGAGGGCATCGCTATCACCGTCCTCTCCACGCTGGGGAGAAGGGTCAAGAAGGTGAGGGTGACGAAGTTGGCGAGGGAAGAGGGAGAAGGGCGGAGGGAGGAGGACGAGGGGAATTAGGGAAATGAAGGGAATAAAGGTTGGTGATTTCCTGCTTTGACCGATGAAGAACTGGTGTCCCTGGCTCAAAAGGCTCGTATCAATTCCTATTCGCCGTATTCTCATTACTCAGTTGGTGCGGCGCTTGTGGCCGCGTCGGGCCGGGTTTACACCGGGTGTAATGTAGAGAACGCCTCCTACGGGCTGACGGTATGCGCCGAGCGCGTGGCGGTTTGGAAGGGTGTTTCTGAAGGGGAGAAGGAGTTCACCGCGGTGGCCATTGCCAGCGACAACTCCGCCAGTCCTTGCGGTGCCTGTCGACAGGTGCTGGCGGAGTTCGCCGGGGGTAGAGACGGCTTACAGCGGTTCCGGGTGCTTCTGGTGAACTCCCGGGGCGAAAGGCGGAGCTTCTCCCTGGCCGAGCTTTTGCCCGAGGCCTTCAGCGCGGCCAAGCTGAGAAGGGTTTGAGGATTGCTGGGGCCACCCCAGGACCTCTTGCACTTCGATTCCGGAGTCTGAGGAGAGGTTCTCCGGGAAGATCACCAGGTTTGAACCTTTCCCGGTAACGGAGGGTACCAGCAAGCCCTCTGCCCCGGCCGCCCGCAGAAGTCTGGCCAGCCTGCGGGGTGTGGAGTAATCGGTGGCATGAAGGATGTCGCCAGCCCTTGTGCCTAAAGCCTGCAACGTCCCGGCATCTCGTAGGTCCGCCACTTTATGGAGTCTAACCTGGACCCTTGCCAGCACCATGGGCCGGAGGGCGCCCCGGTGGTGCGCCGCACGTTCCATCTCGGCTTGACAAACAGCCTCGGATTCACCAAGGTAGATCGCCCCAAACTCCCCCGGCGGGTTATACCTGCCCCCGTATTGAAGGCTTCCCTCTGTGCTCAAAACGTGCTCCCGATGGGTGGCACTGACGAGGCGCGAGAATTGCCCCTGCACCGGCACCATGGTGACGCTGAGAGTCTTTTGCTCTGGCTTATTGCGGGTCACGCCGGCTTTC
>JACQYG010000273.1 GCA_016208345.1 Chloroflexota bacterium | reverse complement strand
GCGATTGACTTAACCCTCAACTGAAAGTATAATTCCCCACGCTGATGTTCTCCTGGGCAGCCATACCCGAGGGCTCTTCTTTAACTAATAACGAACAGTGAGCGCCATTATTTACGTTATTGGGCATAAGAACCCAGACACCGACGCCATCTGCGCCGCCATCGCCTACGCCGAACTCCGACGCCGACTGGGTGACGCGAATGTGGTACCAGCCAAGCAGGGGGATCTCTGGGATCAGACCCGCTTCGTGCTGGAACGCTTCGGCGTGCCCGAGCCGGTCCTGGTCCGTGACGTGCGGCTGAGGGTCAGCGATCTGATGAGCCCTCACCCGCTGGTAGCCAGCCCCGGCGACTCGCTCCTCCAGGTGGGCAGGATGATCCGAGAGCACAACATCAGGGGTGTGCCAATACTGGACCAGGACCGCCGGCCCGTAGGCATGGTCTCGGTGGAGGACTTCGCCCGGGTGTTCCTGGATGGCCTGGACCCGGCTATTCTGGACAACGTGCCCTTAGAGCTGGAAAACGTTGTCCAGACCCTGGAGGGGCAGATCCTGGTAGCAGCCAGCAGCCGCCGGTTGCGCAACAAGGTCCTGGTGGGGGCGATGCGCGTGGAGAGCATGGCGCCACGCATTGAGCCCGACTGCCTGGTGGTCCTGGGTGACCGGGAGGATGCCCAGCGGGTGGCCATCGAGCGTGGCGCCGGGGCTCTGGTGGTCACCGGCAATCTGCCGGTATCCTCGGCAATCCTGGATCTGGCTCGGGAGCGCAACGTGACGGTAATATCCGTGCCGCATCACACCTTCACCACCGTGCGGCTCTTGAACATGAGCACGCCGGTGGCCCACATCATGCGCTCGGAGTACCTTGCTTGTTCGCCTGAAGACTATGTGGGCGACGTGCGCCGCTCGCTCTCCCGGGAGCGCACCATGCCCGTGATAGACGACCGGGGTTGCCTGGTGGGTATCCTCTCCCGCAGCGACCTGCTGAAACCGGCCCGCCGCCAGCTCATCCTGGTGGATCACAACGAAAGGGCCCAAGCGGTGGAGGGGCTGGAGGAGGCGGAGATCGTGGGCATCATCGATCACCACCGCCTGGCCGACATCCAGACGCCGCAACCGATCTTCTTCCGCTGCGAGGCCGTCGGCTGCACCTGCACGATCATCGCCGAGATGTACGAAGAAGCTGGGGTTCCCATCCCGCCAACCATGGCTGGGTTGATGCTGTCCTCCATCATCGCCGATACCTTGCTGTTCCGCTCTCCCACCTGCACCGTTCGGGACCGGCGGGCGGCCAAGGCCCTGGAGGCCCTCGCCGGCGTGGACGCAGAGGCCCTGGGCCACGAGATCTTCGCCGCCGGGATGGACCTCCTGCATAAATCGCCCCGGGAACTCTTGTTGGGAGATTTCAAAGAGTTCTCCTTTGGCAAAGAGAGGTTCGGCGTGGGGAGCCTGGAGGTGACCAACCGCCATGCCGCAACGGCCCTCCGGTCGGACTTGCTGGAGCAGATGGAAGGCCTGCGGGTGGACAAGGGCTATTCCTCGGTCCTGATGCTGCTCTCGTACGTCTTGGAAGAGGAAAGCGAGCTTCTGATCCAGGGTCAGGAGGATCTACTGGCCGAGGCTTTCGGCCAGAAGTTAGTAGTTGGCCACAGCCTGGTCTTCCCGGCTCTCCTGTCGCGGAAGAAACAGGTGGTGCCGGCGCTGGCCGCTATATCCGAGAAGAGGTAGCGTTGGCCGGGCAGGTATGTTTGGTGGCAGAGGTCCACGGCTACGTTCAAGGGGTGGGCTTTCGCTTCTGGGTGCTGCGGCAGGCAATACCCCTGGGCCTGGTGGGGTATGTCCGCAACACCTGGGGCGGCACGGTGGAGGTGGTGGCCGAGGGCACCCCGGAGGCGGCGCAAAGCCTCCTGGAGAAGCTGCGTCGGGGACCGCCGGGAGCTGAGGTAGAAAGGGTCGATATCCGCTGGGAACCGGCCCGCGGTGGTTTACACAGGTTCGAGATCAGGTGAAAAGGTGTAACTGATGCGTCAAAACCCCGAAGCTACGGCCTGGCTCATTTTGTGGCTGTCCTTTTGTGTCTTCTGTGCCCTCGCCATAACCATCCCCCTGACCGTGCGCTGGTACCTGAGTACCGCCACGGATGCCCAGACGGCCACGCTGGAGACGATCAGCGGCCTGGTCCAGCTCCAGCGGAGGAGCACTCACATGGAGGGTGTTGCCCGCCCCAAGGAGATCATCTACGAGGGCGACGTCATCAAGACCGGGAAGGACGCCCGGGGCTACGTCACCCTTTTCGATGGCAGCACCGTGTACGTGTATCCGGAAAGCGAGCTGTCCTTTCCAGAGCTGCGCAAGTCCAAGTTCGCTTTTGCTGCCCGGTTCAGCCGTATTACCCTCCGGGAGAAAAAAGGCTATTCCCGGGTAGGGGTGGCCCCGGCTGTGCAGGGAACCACTATCGTCAAACTCACCAGCGACCATGCCACGGTCTACCTGGAACCAGGCAGCTACGCCTTCTTTGTGGGCAACGAGAACAGCGAGGTGTCGGTGCGCACTGGCGCCGCCCGGGTTACCGCCGGCGGAGGGAGCGTTTCTCTGAAGCCAGGCCAGCGGACACAGGTAAGGCTCGGCGGCTCACCTTTGACTCCGTTGCCAGCAGCGCAGAACCTGGTCCGGGACGGCAACTTCGCTCAGGGTCTCGAGGCCTGGAGGTCTGTGCTGGCCATGGAGGTGAAGGACGTGCCGGGCACGGCGGAGGTGATCCGGGAAGGGGACTACCAGGTGCTCCGCTTCTACCGCCGGGGCTCCAGCAACCGCCACGCCGAAAACGAGGTGTCCCAGGAGATCGGCCGAGACGTCACCGATTTCCAGTCCCTGAGGCTCTCCCTGGACCTGAAGATCCTCTCCCAGAGCCTGTCCGGCGGGGGTTACCTGGGCTCGGAATATCCCGTCCTGATCAAGATCAAATATAAAGACCTCCACGGCAACGAGCAGTTATGGGCAGCGGGCTTCTACATCCAGAACCGCGACAACAACCCCACCACTAACGGCGAACAGGTGCCACCGAATAGCTGGTACACGTTGGAGAGAGACCTGTTGGGACGCGACGCCGCCTCGCCGCGCATGGCCTATATCAGTTCGATCCTGCTCACCGCCTCGGGCTGGGACTACGAGAGCATGGTGCGCGATGTGCGTTTGCTGGGAGAGTGAGCGGCGAGCTGGGCCTCGCCCAGGCCGAAGTAATGGCCGATCTCGTGCCGTACGGTCTCCTGCACCATGCGTCTCACCTCATCGTCGGTCCGGCAGAGGGCCTCGATGGGGGCCTTGAAGATCACGATCTTGTCCGGCAGCACCCCTCCGTAGTTGGAGCCACGTTCCGTCAGGGGCACCCCAGTGTACAGCCCCAGGAGGGTGGTATGAGGTGGGAGGCTGGCTCGCTTCAGGTCCCGCCGGGTGGGCCTGTCCTCCACCACCACGGCCAAGTTAACCAGTTTGCTCCGAAACTCCTCCGGCAGACCCCTCAAGGCCTCGGCCACCAGCCTTTCAAACGCCGTTCTGCGCATGTTCTGCCCTCAGGGTTCCCATTGTCTATAGTCTACCTCGCTTCTTTACTGGTAAAGAAGCGGGTACCGCACCATCGCCTATGTAATGAGTCTGCTTTGAAAAGCCGACCTTTGCCCTAAAGCCCACAAGCGAGCGCATGTGCTCGAGTGCTTAGCTCCACCTGGGCGATCACCCGACGATAACTGCTCTGCACTAAGGCCTGGGCACGCTTTATTTTTTCCCCTATCTGGGGATCCAGGTCCGGCGGTAGCTCCTCCTCATCCAGCACCCTGTATTCTCCCCCAGGGGCCACGAGTATGTCCACTGCCAAATCTTGCCACTCCACGCTCTCCGGGCCCAGGCGTACATGGTCACAGAGGTTGAAGTAAAAGGCGATCGTCGTCCCGTCGGCCTGGACCCAGTGGTAGACGTTATAGGGCCGCCGAGCCCAGTAGTAGGCGAAGGTGAGGCTGCCGGCGGGGATAGCCACCTGGGCCACCCGGGCATCGCCAGGTACTTGATAGCGCAGGATCGCCCATCCCCGGCCCCTGGCACATAGGGTGCAGAGGAACTCCCGGCGTTCCCCGGCCAGGGTATATTTCACCTCCATGAAGGGCATGGGCTTCATTCCAGGTCACTTAGCCAAAGGAAATGCCCAGGCTCCGGGCCGTGCGCACCAACTCGCCGTCAGTAGGAACCGTCTTCAAGGCACGAATGCTATCGGCGATGGAGATAGCCTCGATCCGCGCTCCATGCAGGGCCACCATCTGGCCGATGCAGCCGTCGGCCACCAAGCGCACCGCCGCCGCGCCGTATCTCGTCCCCAGGATGCGGTCGAAGGCGCTGGGGGAGCCACCCCGCTGGACATGGCCCAGGACGGTCACCCGGGTTTCGTGGCCGGACATCCTGGTGATTTCCTGGGCTACCTTGTTGCCGATGCCTCCCAGTCGGACGATACCCGACTCCTCCCGGGCCTGGATCACCACGTCGCCACCCTCCGGCCGGGCTCCTTCGGCCACCACGATGATGGAAAACTTGCGGCCGGTCCTGCTGCGAGCCTCGATCTGGGCGCAGGCCCTCTCTGTTTTAAACGGGATTTCCGGGATCAGGATCACGTCGGCTCCCCCCGCCAGGCCAGACTCCAGGGCGATCCACCCCGCGTTGCGGCCCATGACCTCCACCAGCATCACCCGGTGGTGGCTCTCCGCCGTGGTGTGCAACTTGTCGATGGCGTCAGTGGCCGTGCCCAGGGCGGTGTCGAAGCCGAAGGTGATGTCCGTGCCGGAGATATCGTTGTCGATGGTCTTGGGCACGCCCACGATGGGGGCGCCCATCTGCAAGAGCTCGTAGGCGATCCTCATAGATCCGTCTCCGCCGATGACCACCAGGGCATCCAGACCGAACTCCTTGATATTCTCCAGGACCTTGTGGGACAGGTCGATGACCCTGGTCTTGCCGTCCTCCACCACCTTGTAGGCGAAGGGGTTGCCCCGATTGGTGGTTCCCAGGATGGTGCCTCCCCGGGGCAGGATGCCGCGGACGGACTCCAGGGACAGAGGCCGGGTCTTTTCGGGTTTGATCAGCCCGTCGAAGCCGTCCTCGATGCCCAGCACCTTCCAGTTGTAGTCGTTGACGGCCGTCTTCACCACTGCCCGGATCACCGCGTTCAGGCCAGGGCAGTCGCCGCCCCCGGTGAGCACCCCGATCTTCTTTACCGCTTTCTTTGGCATCTTCCCCTCCTTGGATACGGAGATGGCGCTCTCTTGCGATTATACAGGTAATTCGAACCATGTCAAGCGAGCGATTTGGGCGGGGCGGTCTGTAGCGACTTTGGAACGAGATGAGAGGGTATTCTTTACTAAAAGAAAGCTCTTTGTCCTAAACCGTAGTATTGGTAGCGTCTGGTGCCCGGACCCGGCGCTACGGCGGGGGAGGCAGAGCCCGCCCCGTGGGGCAGATGGGGAGGAGCGGGCAGGCGGCACAGAGGGGCCTCCTGCGACAGGTCTCCTTGCCCAACCGCACTAAGAGGGCATGGTACTCGTTGAACAGGGCCGCTTCGGCGGGGAGATAGGCCATGAAGAGCGCCTGGACTTGGTCATAGGAGGCATCGGCGGCGATCAGCCCCAGCCGGGACAGGATGCGCCGGGTGTAGGCGTCCACCACGAAGCTGGGCTTCGCGGCGGCGTACAGGATGATGGAATCGGCGGTCTCCGGGCCGATGCCGTGGATCGAGAGGAGATCCCGGCGCAGGTCGGCCACCGGCTGAGCGAAGAGCCGGTCCAACTCCCCGCCATAGACCAGGTACAGGTGTTCCACAAAAGCCTTCAGTTTGCGGGCCTTGGCGTTGAAATATCCGGAGGGATATACCATATGAGAGAGCCTGTCCACAGACACCGAGAGCAACCCCTGAGGGTTCAGAAGCCCTTCGTTCCGGAGGTTAGCGATAGCCTTCTCCACGTTGCTCCAGGCCGCCGCCTGGGTCAAAATAGCCCCCACCGCCACCTCGAAGGAGCTCTCCCCAGGCCACCAGTGTTGGGGGCCATAGAGAGCATACAGCCGGCGGTATATCTCCAGGAGCAACTCCGAGGCCCTGGACTCTGGCGTCACCATCATCTATCCTTCGGAGCGCTGCGCCGCCCCCGGCCCCTATGCCCTGGGCGTTCACGTGCACTTTTTACCAGTGCAGAAAACTTCTCGTACACCGGCCGCTTGAGAAAGGCCAGTTTCTTTACTAATAATCACCCCTGGTTCCCCCACCTCGGCCTCAGTGAACGGCACCGCCACCACAGCTTTGCCCGTATCCATTGCGATCCCCCTGGTCTACGGTCGTGCTACATGCGCTGCGGCACTAAGCATATCACACCTGGTCTCAGGGCAGCAAGCCCGAGTGGAAGAAAGGTGTTGCACGACGAGGTGACGGAACTGGGGGCCCGGTGACGGTGGCCTGTCGGGCGACGGGGGTCACAGTGCCAGAATATCCAAGGTCAACCCTATTTCCGTGTGAGCCTCCACACGTGGTAGATGCGCTGGAGGGCAGTGAAGTTGGTGAAGATAGCCAGCACCCACAGGGCGGGC
>JACQYG010000272.1 GCA_016208345.1 Chloroflexota bacterium | reverse complement strand
CTACCCAGTAATCGTTGTTGCGCTTGTCCTTCACCGCCAGGTCTGGCCGGGCCTTGGCCAGGAGATTGTCCTTGAAGGCCACGATGCGAGCCACGGTGTAAATGCCCCGGGGTTTGGTCAAGCGCAGAAACTCCTCCAGGCCCATGAGCCCCCTGGCCTGGGCGCTGATCTTCTGGGCCCGCAGCTGCGAGCTGGCGTAGGCGATGTTCCCCTCGTCGCCCTTCACGTCCACCACGACGGCATTCAGCTCAGTGCGCTCCAATGAGGCCACGAGGCTTTTGACATAGTCCGGGTTGGACAGAAGCCAGAAGGGGAGATAGAGGCCTTTGACCACGAACGGCTTCAGCTTCACGTTCAGGGTCGTGACCGCATTTAGGTCCAGGCGTTGCACGGCGTACCCGGGAGCCTTGACGATCAGGGGTGGCCCGGCCGGGACTTCCTTGAGCGTGAAGGAGCCATCGGCCATGGTGGCGGTGTAGGCCGGCCCGACGCTCACCGTGACGCCGGGAAGTGGTCTTCCATCGGTGGCATCCTGCACCTGGCCGTGCAAAACGTTGGAGCGCAACGAGACGTCCAGGACCGGCTCTCCCCGATAGGTCAGCTCAGACCTGGCGTATTCCGCCAACTGGAAGGCCAGGACCTCTCCCACCTCCAGCCGCGAGAGGATGTACTTGCCACCTTCGTCGGTCTGCACAACCTTAGCACCCGCGGTCACGGTGACCCCGGCCAGAGGCCTATTCGTGTACAGGTCCCGCACCGTGCCCGAGACCACGTTGGGTCTCAGGCTCACGTTCACCGGGTTTTCCCCTTGCCACGGCACCTGGGCAGTTCTGTAGCCGGGCGCGACGAAAACGAGCTGGGCGCCCCTCTTGACCCTCTTGAGTTGAAAATGGCCCGAATCGTCGGCGACGCCGGAGAGCCCTTCTGCCTCAACCTTCGCTCCGGCCAATGGGCTGCCGGTTTCAACGTCAGTCACGGCGCCGGAGACCAGGTTGGGGCGGAGCGTCACGGCCTGGTCAATGCTACTGGAAATCGGATTCGCCTCCACGGTTAGCTCCACCGGGAGATAGCCGTCAGCTTCAAAGCGCAGGACCCCGCTCCTTTTCACCGCCGGGAGGAGGAAGTTGCCGGAGGCATCGCTCCGGACGTCCTGGCCCCCAGAGGAGGCCAGGACTCCGGCCAGGACAGCCCCCGTCTCCCCATCGCTGACCACGCCACGAACGGCTACCGTGCTATTATCCAGCCAAAGGGCCAGGGCCGAGAGGGAAACCACGGCCACGAGAAGGAATACGAGAGATCGTCTCATGCGAGCCTTTGTCCAGGAACGAAAGCGCCGACAGATCTGTCAGATTATAACTGTGGACAATATCCCTGTCAACCAAAATGCCCAGGCAAAGAAGTGAGCTGAGCACGTGGTTGCACCATGGGTGATGATGTGCTATTATTCCAATATCCCCGCCAGGCCCAAGTACGGCGGGAGCGTGAGAAAAGGAGTGTAGAAGGTAAGCCGCCGCCCCAGGACCGCCGCACCGGGCGGCACGGGGGTGCTATCCGGCGTAAGCTATAGTACACTCGAGGAGCCGCCCCTTGTTCCAGGACACCACGCCGAGCTGCCTTCTATTGGCCTCTTTGTGCGAGCTCGGCGAAAGGCTCTCCCAACTGGAATTGTTCGTGGCCGAGCCCTCCATCCGGGCCCGGGCGGAGAACGAAGGGCTCATCGTTGCCCTCCTCGCCACCGTAGACCACCTGGTACAAAGGCTCGACCGCCAGGTCATTGCCCCTCTACGCAAGCCCCTGCAGGACGACAGCATGGAAGGCCGGGCCTGTGCCCAGGCCCTGGGGGAGGTCCAGGGCCTGTGCCCAGGCCCTGGGGGAGGTCCAGCGCTTCGCCTTTGCCTTTCAAAAGGTCCACCAGAACCTCGCCTTCCTCACCGGCCATGGTTCCCACGCCGTGACCTACACCTTCGTGCAGAAGCTCCTGGACGAGGCCCGGACCAAGGCCCTGCCGGTGCCTGATATTTGTCTGGGCAACGAATATGACTTCTTCCGCCACGACCTCCGGAAGACCTTGGTCGCCCCTCTGGAGGCCCTCGGCGATGCCTCACGCCTGCCGGAGCGGGGCCTGTCGTTGCTATTGCCCAAGGCCGAGGCGGGCAACCCTCTGATGTGGACCATGCTGGTCCACCAGATCGGCCACTACATTGTAGATCACTTCAAGGTCGCCCACGACATTCGCGCCGATCTGCCCCTCCAGCCAGGGATGTCGCCCCAGGCAATAGATGCCCTCCTCCGCTGCGCGGAAGAGCTGGCCGCCGACCTCCTGGCCCTGAAGCTGGCCGGGCCGGCCTATTTTCTATCTCTGGCATCTCTGGGACTTGTCTTTCGTCCCAGCGGTCCTGATGGCCAGAACGTCCCACTGGGGCTTCGGCTCGGCCATTTGCGGCGGCATCTTAAGCCCCTGGAAGCTCTTGATGGCCAGGGCCTGAGGCGGACCGCCAACATTGAGCTATTCTCTTCCCAGGACGCCCTGAGCCTGGCAGAGCGCCTGGTTTCGGAGCGCCACCGGTTATCGTCACCGTCGGAACCTAGCGGGCTATCAAGCTCCGAGCAGGACCCCTCCGTTGCGGTAGAGAGCTATGACTACCTGGACGCAATCATTGCCCGGCAACGGGTGGCGCCGGCAGCCACCCCATCCCCAGAGGATTTCCACGCCCTCTTTGCCCGCATGTGCTCGGGGGTCCCTATCAACTCGTTCTGCCCCACCCTGTCCCGGGAAACCATCAAGCGCCTAGAGAGCGCTGCGACGCCGGCCGAGTTTTACCATCTCCTTGGCGACATTCGAGAAAGGCCTACAACCCTGGCCCACATCCTGTTGGTGGGCTGGACCTACAAGCTGTTGCGGAGCTACCAGATTTTCCGCGAATTACTCCTCTCGGCTGCTACCCTGCGGGAGGCCCTGGCCGCCTATGCCGAGCACCTGAGAAACCGCCAGGGCCTGTTGCAAAAATCAATCGAGGCCTCGTTCATCCAACAGACCTACGATCGCTGGCGAGGGGAAGCCCATGGTGCTTAACGAGACCGCCATACTCTATCGCCTGCTGGTTAAGAAAGACCTGGTGGTCACTCCGATACTTGACCTGTCTCAGCAATTGGGCTCCAGCACCCTGGATGTCCGGCTGGGCACACGGTTCCTGGCCCAAAAGAGCTCGTCGTTGATCTACCTGGACCCTTTGCGCCAGGCCGCGCAGATCGAGGCCGACAAGCTGCAGTATGAGGTCGAGTACACCTTGCAAAGCACCCAGGCCTACGTGCTTCACCCCGGGGAGTTCGTCCTGGCCTCCACCCTGGAATACGTCGTGATCCCCGCGGACCTCACCGCCCGACTGGACGGCCGGAGCAGTTGGGGGCGCGCCGGGCTGGAGGTCCACGCCACCGCCGGCTTCGTGGCCTCCGGCTTCGAGGGCACCATCACCTTTGAGCTGAAAAACGTGTCCCGGATGCCCATCCCGCTCTACCCCATGCTTCGGGTGGCCCAGCTATCCTTCTACGAGATCGGCCCCAACACCCGGCTGCCCTACCGGGCCAAGGCCTCCAGCAAGTATGCGGGATATTTGGCCCCTACCGGCAGCACGTTCTACCGCGACCCGGAATGGGATATCATCCGGAAGGAGTTGGCTGCCCAAGGGAAGCACCAGCGCAGCGAGCGTCTGTCGGCGGCTTTGGAGGCCAGGCCCGCGGATCGAAGGCCTGGCGAGAGTGCCACCACGTAACGGTGGTCCAATGCGCAGGGCAAATATCACGCCCAAGGCCCAAGGAGCAAGTCAGCTTCAAGGTGCCGACCTGCAGTCTCCTAGTTGCATTGCGTTGCCAATTGTGGAGGGAGGATGCCCACCAGCCAGAGCAAGGGCCGGATCGAAGTCATCTGCGGCTGCATGTTCTCGGGCAAGACCGAGGAATTGATCCGCCGGATCAAGCGTGCCCAGATCGCCCGGCGCCGGGTCCAGCTTCTGAAATCCGAGCGCGATAGCCGTCACTCGCTGAACGAGATCGTCACCCATTATGGTCTCTCGCAGGAGGCCGCCATTGTCAGCGATTCGGCCGAGCTCCGGGCCCGCGTGGACCCGCAGGCCGATGTGGTGGCCATAGATGACGTCCAGTTCTTCGACGACGGCATCGTGGCCGTGTGCGAGGAGCTGGCCCACCGCGGCAAGCGCGTCATCGCTGCTGGCCTGGGTCTGGACTTCAAGGGCGAGCCCTTCGGCCCCATGGCCGCCCTTCTCGCCAAGGCCGAGGTGGTGGACAAACTCCGCGCCATCTGCGTGGTGTGCGGCGAAGAGGCTACGCGCACCCAGCGGCTCATCGACGGAGAGCCGGCCGCTTGGGATGACCCCCTCCTGATCGTAGGGGCTAGCGAGGTCTACCAGGCCCGCTGCCGCCGCTGTCACCAGGTGTCCAAGCCCTCGGCGAAAGGGTGATTCGGTGAAATGGAAACGAACGTGGGAAAATGGCCGATACTATATGGCCAACTCTTGAGGCTCGGCAACCCCCAGAGCAGCGTCGGCGTATGCACCCTCTGGACAGAACGGGACAAGGCCCAGGAGCATCTGGACCCGACCAGCTACTGCGCTATCGGCAACCTCTACCGGGCCGCTGGCATCAGTCCCATGATCCGCAACATCTTCGCCAATCCCCGCCTCCGCCACATCGTCCTGTGGGGAAAGGACCTGTCGGCTTCCGGCGATGCCCTTGTCCGGTTCATGCAGGCCGGCGTCGATGCCGAGCATCGGATAGCCGGTGGTCTGGGGAAGATTGAAAAGGAGATCGACCGCGAGTCCCTGGAGCTATTCCGCCAGGCAGTCCAGGTAATCGATCTGCGAAACCAGCCCGCAGAGGCCCTGCGCCAGACGGTCCAGGGGTTGGATGCCGCCGCCCCGTTCACGGAGCCCCGCACCTTTCCCATGGCCGTGCCCAGCCCCCGCTACTTCCCCTCCGAGAGGACCGGGTTTCGGGTGGAGTCCCCCACGGTGGCCCAGGCCTGGCTCAAGGTCCTCCGGACCGTCATGGCCTATGGCCGGCCCAAGTCCACGCGGTACACCAACACCAATCAGCTCAAGGAGATACTCAACCTGACCGCCGTGGTGACCGCCGAGGACCCGGAGGATGTCTATTTTCCGGAGTATCTGCCCTTCACCAAGGGCGAGTTGGACGGCTATTACGACCAGGTCTTGACCCCAAAAGACATCCAGGGCCTTGCCTATACCTATGGCCAGCGGCTGCGCAACCACCATGGCGTGGACCAGATCCAGGAGATGATCGACCTGGCCAAGGTGCGGCCCGACTCCAAGAAGCTCTATGCCAGCACCTGGGACGTGCCGGTGGACTCCCCGGCGGCCATGGCCGGGGACACGCCGTGCCTGACCCAGGTGTTGGGCGGCGTCCAGGACGATTTGTTCTACCTCACCGCCCACTTCCGCTCTCAAGACATGTACCACGGCTGGCCCCGGAACATGTTCGCCATGCGCCGGCTCCAAAAGCTCATCGCCGATGGGATCGGCCTGCCCCTGGGCGCAGTTACCATGATCACTCATTCGGCCCACATCTACGCCGATGACTGGGACGCCGCCCGGGAGACCATCGAGAAATACCATACCCGATCCCTCTGGCACAAACAGAACCCCCGCCGCGAACTCGATCCCCGGGGCTATATCACCATCAGCGTGGTAGACGGGAAAATCGTTGCCGTGCTGTACTCCCCTGAGGATGAGGAGCTGGCCACATTCAGCGGTTTGAAGGCCAAGGAGCTCTACGCCCAGATCGCCGATGGCGCTTACCTGGTCATGCCCAGCCACCTCCTGTACCTGGGCGGCGAGCTGCAGAAGGCCGAGCTGGCCCGGCGCCTGGGCCGGGAATACGTCCAGGACAAGGATCTGGGCTTCTATCTCCCCTAGGGCTTATCGGCCCCCGGCTCACGGGACGCAACCATCGCCCTGGGGGCCCCAGAGGCTGCCCCAACCTGGCCAGCCTGCCTGGTGTAACGAAAAGGCCACCCCCTCGCTCCCGAGAGCGCAGGAGATGGCCTCTTTCCCTCAAGGCTGGTGACCCGCACAGGACTCGAACCTGTAACCGACTGATTAGAAGGCAGCTGCTCTATCCCCCTGAGCTACAGGCGCGCACAAATC
>JACQYG010000271.1 GCA_016208345.1 Chloroflexota bacterium | reverse complement strand
GTGCCGCCTTTCCCCTACGTCCGCGAGAGCCTGGAGATGATGCAGGGCCAGGCCGACATCATGGTCGTCTCCGCCACCCCTGACGAGGCCCTGACCCGGGAATGGCAGGAGCACGACATTGCCGGATACGCCAGGGTGATCGCCGGCCAGGCGTTGGGCAGCAAGAAAGAGCACCTGGAGTACGCTGCCAGGGGCAAGTACCAGCCCGATCACGTGCTCATGATCGGTGCTGCCCCCGGGGACCTCCAGGCAGCCAGGGCCAACAATGCCCTTTTCTTCCCCATCAACCCTGGGCGTGAGGATGAGTCCTGGGAGCGCTTCTATCGGGAAGGGTTCGCTAGATTCATTGAGGGCGAGTTCGCTGGCGCCTATGAGCAGGCCCTGATCGCCGAGTTTGACAAACTCCTCCCCGAGGTGCCGCCCTGGGTTAAGAAGTGACCAGGACGGCATAGACGAGGCACTTACATGGTTACAGGGAAAGGCAGCGAAACGGAGCTTCTATCAGAGAACGAGGTCCGTGACCTGGTGTTCCAGGCCCTGTCCGGCATTGAGACTAAAGGGAAACGAGTGTTGGTCATCATCCCGGACGGTACGCGGACCGCACCCTTGGGGCTGTTCTTCCGGCTATTCCACACGTTTATGGGCGGCCAGGCCGCGAGCCTGGACTATCTGGTGGCGCTCGGGACTCATCAGCCCCTGAGCGAGGAGCGGCTGAGCCAGTTGGTTGGGATCACCGCCCAGGAGCGGCGAGGGCAATATGCCGGGGTAAATATCTTCAACCACCGCTGGGATCAGCCCGGCGTGTTACAGACCATCGGCACCATCACCGCGGAGGAGACTCACCGGCTCTCCGGTGGGCTCATGGCCGAGGAACTACCCGTATCGCTCAACCGGATGGTCTTTGACTACGATCAACTGGTGATCTGCGGGCCTACCTTCCCCCATGAAGTGGTTGGTTTCTCCGGCGGGAACAAATACCTCTTTCCTGGCATCGCCGGGCCAAAGACCATCAACCCGTTTCACTGGCTTGGTGCGCTGATCACCAGCATGAAGATTATCGGCGTCAAGGACACCCCAGTGCGGCAGGTCATCGATCGGGCTGCCGCATTCGTCAATGTCCCCGTCCTCTGCTTAAGCATGGTGGTGAGGGGGGAGGGGCTGGCCGGACTGTTCATCGGGCCGCCTCAAGAAGCCTATTCCAAAGCGGCGGACCTCTCGGCTCGCCTCCATATCGTCTACGTGGAGCGCCCTTTCCATCGCGTTCTCTCCATGGCCCCGCCGATGTACGACGACCTGTGGACCGCCGCCAAAGCCATGTACAAGCTGGAGCCGGCCATCCAGGACGGGGGCGAGGTCATCGTATACGCGCCGCATATCACCGAGGTCTCCTACACCCACGGCCATCTCATCGACCGGATCGGCTATCACGTCCGGGACTACTTCGTGGCGCAGATGGACCGCTTCGCTGGCATCCCGGGCGGGGTCATGGCCCACTCCACACACCTGAAAGGCGCCGGCACCTACGAGAACGGCGTGGAGAGGCCACGGATACAGGTGACGCTGGCCACTGGCATCCCCCAGGAGCGCTGCCGCCGCATTAATCTGGGCTACCTGGACCCTAAAAGCATCGACGTCTCCCAGTGGGAAGGACGTGAGGCGGAGGGGATACTGGTGGTGAGGAAGGCCGGGGAAACACTCTATCGGCTGAAGGATGGCTAAAGGCCCCTTCTTTATCTAGTAAGGAACACAGGAGGAGTCTATATGGGTAAGCAACAGTTCGGCCTCATTGGCCTGGCAGTGATGGGCGAGAACCTGGCCCTCAACATCGAGCAGCACGGGTTCTCGGTAGCCGTCTATAACCGGACCGCAGAGAAGACTACGGCCTTTGCCCAGGGACGCGCCGCCGGAAAGAGCATCCGCCCCACCTACTCCATTCCGGAGCTCGTGCAGGCATTGGAAACCCCACGGAGGATGATGCTCATGGTCCAGGCTGGGGCGCCGGTGGATGACGTGATCGCCCAGCTCAAGCCCCACCTGGAAAAGGGTGACCTGATCATCGATGGCGGAAACTCGTTCTTCCAGGACACCGAGCGCCGGGCCAGGGACCTGGAGGCCCTGGGCCTTCTCTTCATCGGCACCGGCATCTCCGGCGGCGAGGAGGGTGCCCTCCATGGGCCCAGCATCATGCCCGGCGGCCGGAAGGAGGCCTACCAGCTCGTGGAGCCGATCTTTACGGCCATCGCTGCCAGGGCTGATGGCGAGCCTTGTGTCACGTACATCGGTCCCCGGGGGGCCGGCCACTACGTGAAGATGGTACACAACGGCATCGAGTACGGCGACATGCAGCTTATCGCCGAGTCCTATGATATCCTGAGGCGCGCCTTGAACCTCTCGGCCTCCGAGCTGCACGCCATATTCTCCGAGTGGAACCAGGGGGAGCTCTCCTCCTACCTCATCCAGATCACCGCGGATATCTTCAACAAGATGGACGGGGAGACCGGCAGGCCCCTGGTGGAGCTGATCCTGGACGAGGCCCAGCAGAAGGGCACGGGCAAATGGACCAGCCAAAACGCCTTAGACCTGGGGGCACCCACGCCCACCATCAACGCCGCGGTGGAGTCCCGCATCATCTCGGCCTACAAGAAAGAGCGAGTGGCTGCCTCCAAGGTCCTTTCAGGGCCGGCGCGACAGTACCGGGGCGACCGCCAGAAGCTCATCGATTCAGTTAAAGCTGCCCTCTATGCCTCCAAGATCTGCTCTTACGCTCAGGGCATGGCCATGCTTCGGGCCGCCTCCCAGGAGTATGGCTACGACCTGCCCCTTGCCGACATCGCCCGCATCTGGCGGGCCGGGTGCATCATCCGGGCCCGGTTCCTGGGCAAGATCAGCGCCGCCTTCCAGCGCAATCTGGGGCTCCCAAACCTGCTGGTGGACCCGGAATTTCAGGAGGCGGTGAATAGCCGCCAGGAGGCCTGGCGCTTCGCCATCCGGACCGCCGTGGGCCTGGGCATTCCCTGCCTGGCCATGAGCGCTTCGCTGGCCTACTACGACGCCTACCGCAGCGAACGTCTGCCCGCCAACCTGACGCAGGCCCAGCGTGACTACTTCGGCGCCCACACCTACCGGAGAGTGGACAAAGAGGGCGTTTTTCACACCGAATGGCAGCGATGAGCATCGGGTTTGAGATTTCACCGGTCACCTGAAATCTTTGACCCGAAAATGATAGGGGGAGCAATGGCAGAGCCGAAAAACGTGGTGGTGGCCCAGTCGGGCGGGCCATCGCTGGTGATAAACAATTCCTTGCGGGGCATTGTGGAGACCTGCCGATCCCTGCCTGAGTACTTCGGGCGGGTGTACGCCGGTTTCCACGGCATCGAGGGCATCCTTAAGGAGGAGCTTTTGGATCTCTCGGCCCAGGACGACGAGGAGATCAGTCTCCTGCGGACCACCCCGGCGGCGGGCGGCATCGGCACCTGCCGGTATAAACTCAGGCCATCGCAGCAGGAGGACTTCCAGCGGGTCATCCAGGTGTTCAAGGCCCACTCCGTCCGCTACTTCTTCTACATCGGCGGGAACGACTCCATGGAGACGGCGCACAAGATCGCCATTCTGGCCCGGGAGCGGGGGCTGGACCTTGTCGCCAGCGGCGTCCCGAAGACCATCGACAACGACGTGGGCGACCGGGAGTTCAAGCTCATCGATCACACGCCGGGCTACGGAAGCGTCGCCCGCTATTGGGCCCTCTACGTGCAGAATGCCAACCAGGAGAACGATGGGTCATCTCCCGCTGACCCGGTACTTGTGCTTCAGGCCATGGGGCGGAAGATCGGCTTCATTCCGGCGGCGGCACGCCTGGCTGACCCAGAGCGGGAGATGCCGTTGCTCATTTTCCTGGCCGAGTCCGGCGTCACCCTGGAAGAGCTGGCCGATCGGGTGAACGAGCAGTTGAAGGCAGCCGGCCGGGCCGTCGTGGTGATAAGCGAGGGCTTCCCGGTGGGGGAGATCGGCGAGCGGAGAGACTCCTTCGGCCACGTCCAGTTCTCCTCCAGCGAGATGAACGTGGAGCAGATCGTGGTGAACTACCTGAACCGGGTGGGCCTGCGGGCCCAGGGGGCGGCCCGGGGGAACGTGCCGGGCACTGACCAGCGCCATAATATGATCTACGCCTCTACAGTGGATCTCGAGGAGGCCTACAGAGTGGGGCAGAAAGCGGTCCTGGTGGCGGTGGAGCACGGGTCGGGCTTCATGTCCACCATCCTGAGGGAGCCGGGGCCGATCTATGGCGTGCGCTACGACAAGGTGCCCTTGGAGTTGGTGGCCAACTCCGAGCGGGAGTTCCCCCGGGCGTGGATCGCGCCGGGCCGGACCGACGTCACCGACGACTTCGTGCGCTACGCCCGGCCGCTCATTGGCGACGACTGGCCCAGCGTCCCTCTGGAGGGCGGCGGCGAAAGCCGAGGGATTCCAGCAGCCCACGGCCGGGGCTTGCCAGAACCGGGGAGCCATCCCACTCATCCACGGTCAGGCGGCCCCGGTCACGCTTGATGTGTTCCAGGAAGGCCATTGCCGCCCGGCGAGCGGCGTTTTCGTCCAGCCCCTGGGCGGTGGAAAGCCTGGCCCCCTCGTCCTGGGCCACCAGGATCGGCAGGCCCCGGCGAAGCACGCACCAGGTCGTGGGCACCCGGGCGAAGGTAAAGGCTTTCCCGCTGGCGTCCACGGGCCCACCGGGGAGCTCCGGTCCCCAGATGTTGGCCGGGTCAGCGGCGTTCACCACCAGTAGTGGCTCGTCATCCCGGGATTCGCCGGCGGCCACCTGCCGGAGCGTTTCCACCGCCGTGGGCAGGGCAAACTGGACCCCCGGAAGCCCGGCCACGAAGTACCCCCGGCGGGCCTCGCCCCGGTATTCCATTCTCTGGAGATCGCCGTAGAGCTGGGCCCACTCCCAGCCCAGGCCCTCCCGTTCCAGGGCCTCCCTGGAAACCACTCCATAGCGGTTGAGTAGCAGGCCAGCCCGGCGCTTGTTTTTATTTTCCAGATCAGGGCCTAGGATATCCCGGCGGTGGACCAGGGACCAGCGGCCACCCCAACGGGGTGGCTGGCGCATTCGACGGGCCACCCGGGACTTGGCGGCTCGGTATTCGGCATAGGCGCTACGCCGAGGGATGACGAGTCGCTCCGCCAACTGGGCCTCCAGGGTGCTCAATGGTGTCCTGGCTGCCGGTTCAGCCTCGATCGAGTCATAGGTGATGACCCGGCGCATGGCATCCAAGAGGTCGTTGGTGACTAGGCCGGCCAAGGCCAGCTCCACTATAGCCTCCTGAAGCGCTGGCCCTGAAAGCCCGGTGAGGCTTTCCAGGTCAGCGGTAAAACATGCCCCCTCGGACCGCAGGGCCTCCCACACCGCCCGGGCGGACTCGCCGAGGGCGGCGACCTGCTCCGGGACAACCCCCTCTAAGAAAAGGCTCCCGTTCCCCCGGAAGATCAGGGCAACCCGGGCGCGGCGGGGGTCCTTTTCGCCGGAGGCAACCCAGACCACCTGCCCCTCCTGGCAGAGGGTCTCCAGGGCCTCCGGCTGGAAGTCCACCAGCCGGCCAGGGAGCAGGTGGCGTTCCCAGAGGGAGCCCGGCACCGGCAGACCCTCCAACTGCCGCAGGACTTTCTCTAGTCCAAGAGGACCAAAGAGCCGATCAGCCGGATGCAGGTGCTGCCAGCGCAGGAGGAAATCGGCATATACCGCCGTAGATACCGGCCGCACCTCGCGCCTCAGAAGGGTCAACGTCCCCCGGTGGAGCTGCTCCAGAACACGGCGGTCGCACCACTGGTCGGTTTCCACCCCAGGGGTGAAGCGTCCGGGCCTGGCCTCCCGGGAGGCGACCAGCCTCTCCAGGGCCTTTGTCAGCCATTCAGCGGGGAAGCCGTACCTGGCTCCCAATGCCTGGGTGGTGGTCGGCCCGTGGGTGGCCAGGTATCTCCTGAGCACGGCCAGACGGGCCTGGTCAGTCTCGGCCGCAGACACCGCCGGGCCAGGGTTAAAGGCATGGTGGTATTCCTCCAATAGCTCCATCAGGACCCAGCGCCGGGGCGACTCCTCAACGCCCGGCAAGTCTATCTGTGCCACCCGTCGCTGGGCGGCCAGATCGGCGAGCCACTCCCTGGCATCTCCGGCCGAGCGGGCCTGGGCCTCCTCGGCGCCCAGATCCCCCAGCTCCCACAGGAATTGGGCCAGCTCCTCCGGCGATCGGGCCTGGTATTCCGGGGCGGTGTGCTGCAATCGGGCCTCCACCTGGGCGATGGCCTGGGGCCGCAGCATCCCCGCCAGGGACGGCTCGCCCAAAAGATCCTGTAAGAGTTCTTGGTTCAATGCCATCGACTGGATCTGCCGTTCGGCCTTCGGGGTGTCCCACTCGTACATGTACACGGCGATGAAGTTGAAGAGCAGGCTGGCCGCCATTGGAGAAGGGACCGCCGTTTGGACTGCCACCACCTTGATCTCACCGCTTTGCAGGCGAGCCAGGACCTCCTCCAGGTGAGCCAGATCCATGACGTCCCTCAGGCAGTCCCGGTAGGTCTCGGCCACGATAGGGAAGGAGTCGAACCGCCGGGCGATCTGCAAGAGGTCCTTGGAGCGCAGGCGTTGCAGCCAGAAGGGGGTGCGCCGGCCGGCCCTGGCCTGGGGCAACAGGAGGGCCCGGGCGGCGTTTTGCCGGAACTGGGCTCCGAAGAGGGGCGAATCAGGCAGCGCGGCCAGGAGACGCTCCCGGGCCTCCGCCGGTCGCAGGCGGTGGACGATATTCAGAGGTGGTGGCGCGTCGGAACGGGGAAAGCGAAAAAGTATGCCGTCGTCGCTGATCTGGGCCTCCACCTCCACGCCGGTGCTTTCGCGCAAGAGGCTGGCTATGACCAGGGCCCAGGGGCCATTGACCCGGCCTCCGAAGGTGGAATGGACCACCAGCCGGTAGTCGCCGATGGCATCCTGG
>JACQYG010000270.1 GCA_016208345.1 Chloroflexota bacterium | reverse complement strand
CCCTTAGGCACCCTGGTAGCGGATTTCCTGAAACGGTTGAAGAACAGCTTCAAGGGCCTTGTGATCCACACCATGATCTGGGAGGAGCTGGGGTTCACCTATCTGGGACCGGTGGACGGCCACAACATCGGCCTCGTGAAAGAGACCCTCGAGTTGGCCAAGAAGATGGAGCGCCCGGTTTTGGTCCACGTGGTCACCAAGAAGGGCAAGGGCTACGAGCCAGCCGAGGAGGACGCGGTCAATTTCCATGGCCTGCCACCGAACGGAACCAAGAAGGCCCATGCACCCCCATACACCAAGGTATTCGGCCAGACGATGGTGAAGATGGCCCAACGGGACCCTCGGGTGGTGGCCATCACCGCGGCCATGCGGGAGGGGACCGGCCTGGTGGATTTCGCCAAGGCCTTCCCCGAGCGCTTTTTCGACGTGGGCATCGCCGAGGAGCATGCCGTCACCTTCGCTGCGGGCCTGGCTTCCCAGGGGATGCGCCCCGTTGTGGCCATCTATTCCACCTTCCTGCAACGTGCCTACGACCAGGTGATCCACGACGTGTGCATCCAGAACCTGCCGGTGGTCTTCTGCGTGGACCGCGGCGGCATCGTGGGCGACGATGGTCGAACCCACCAGGGCACTTTCGACCTTTCCTATCTTCGGCATGTGCCCAACATGGTCCTGATGACACCCAAAGACGAGAACGAATTGGTGGCCATGTTATGGACCGCCCTGCAGGTCGAGGGCCCAGTGGCCATCCGCTATCCCCGCGGCGCCGGGGTGGGAGTCCCCCTGGAGGAGGAACCGGCCTCCCTGGCCATCGGCAAAGCGGAGGTGCTGCGCCGCGGTCGAGACCTGGCCATCCTGGCGGTGGGGGTGACCGTCCATCCAGCCCTGGCGGCGGCGGAGACGTTGAGCCTGGAGGGCATCGATGCCGCGGTGGTCAATGCCCGTTTTGTGAAGCCCCTGGATCGCTCCCTCATCGTGGGCCTGGCCAAGCATTTCAGGCGCATCGTCACCGTGGAGGAGAACGCCCTGGCTGGCGGCTTCGGCAGCGCGGTCCTGGAGCTCCTGGAGGAACGCGGGATCACCGGAGTGAACGTGAAGCGCATCGGCCTTCCCGACGAGTTCGTGGAACACGGCACCCAGGAGGTCCTGAGGAACAAGTACAATCTCACCAGCGAGGGGATCATCAAGCTGGTCAGGAACTATTTCCCGGAGTTGAGGCTCCTCTCTACGCCCGCGCCCCCGATGGAAGGAGAGAGCGCTCAACGCGCCTCCGCCAGGTTGCACAACTAGCGGACCCACTCCAGGTTTCCTTTCCCGAGGCAGCCTACCCGTAGCCACGACGTGCACGTCGTGGCTATTTGATTGAGTATATGGGTCCCCGAAGACGATGGCCGACCAGCACAGCCAGCGCAAGCGCGAACACCTGAGGATCGCCCTGGAGGAGCCCGTGGAATTCCAGTGGGTCTCGGCCGGGTTCGAGCGCTTCTCGTTTGTCCACTGCGCCTTGCCCGAGTTCTCCCTGGACGAGGTGGAGACTGGCCTTTCCCTGTTTGGCAAGGCCCTAAGGGCTCCGATATTCATCTCGGCCCTCACCGGCGGCACGGCCGAGGCCCAGGAGATCAACCGCCGTCTGGCCAGGGCCGCCCAGGAACTGGGTCTGGCCATGACCGTGGGCTCCCAGAGGGCGGCTATCGAGGACGAGGCCCTGGCCTCCACCTATCAGGTCCGCGACGTGGCGCCGGACATCCTGCTCTTCGCCATCCTGGGGTCGGTGCGACTGTACTACGGCTACGGCCTGGAGGAATGCCGCCGAGCGCTGGAGATGATCGGGGCCGACGGGTTGGCCTTGCACCTCAACCCGTTACAAGAGGCCTTGCAGCCGGAGGGCAATACCGATTTCCGGGGGCTCAAGGAGAAGATCGCTGCCGTCTGCCGCGGCCTGGCAGTGCCCGTTCTGGTGAAAGAGGTGGGCTGGGGCATCTCCGGCCAGGTGGCCGCGATGCTGGACGAGGCCGGCGTGGCCGGCTTCGAGGTGGCCGGGGCGGGCGGCACCTCCTTCAGCGCCATTGAGATGCGTCGCATCAAGGACACAGCCAGGCTCCGGGTAGCCCAGGCCCTCGCTGACTGGGGGCTCCCCACCGTCGAGTGCATCACCCTGGTACGCCAGGCCGCGCCGTCTCGGCTGCTCATCGCCAGCGGCGGAGTACGTAGCGGTGTAGATGTGGCCAAGGCCCTGGCCCTGGGAGCCGACGCCGCCGGCCTGGGCCTGCCGCTCTTGAAGGCCGCCTCCTCTTCCCGCCAGGCAGTCGTGAACTACCTGGAAAGGCTGATCCATGAGCTTCGCCTGGCCATGTTCTGCACCGGGGCCAGGACAATCGCCGAATTGAAGGGCCGCCCCCTGGTAGCAGGGGAGCGGTGGCGCAGGGGAGCAGGGGAGCAGGGGAGCGGCACCCCAGCACCCTAGCGCCCCAGCACAGAACAGGGAGCATTGATTGGACGTTCAAGCGATCCTGGAGCGTTATCAAGCGCTCATCGCCGCCGAGCTGCAGACAAGCATTCGTTCGGGCCAGGCCGAGCTGGCACCCTTCTACGACATGATGCGCTACCATCTGGGCTGGTTGGACTCGAGCTTCCGCCCAACCACCGCGGACCCGGGCAAGAGGCTCCGCCCCACTCTGTGCCTCTTGACCTGCGAGGCCGCCGGTGGCGAGGTGGAGCGGGCGGCCCCGGCGGCCGCGGCGCTGGAATTGATGCACAACTTCTCCCTCATTCACGACGACATCGAGGACCAGAGCGAGGAACGGCGCCACCGACCCACCGTCTGGAAGAACTGGGGGGTCGCCCAGGCCATCAACACCGGCGATGGCATGTACATCCTGGCCAGCCTGGCCCTCCAGCGCCTGAGCCAACGGGGCGTGCCGACCGACGTCGTGTTGGCCACCGCCCGGGTCTTCGACGAGACGTGTCTTGAGCTCTGCCAGGGGCAGTATCTGGACCTGAGCTTCGAGACACGCAGCGACGTCACCGTAGCCCAGTACCTGGAGATGATCCGGGGGAAGTCGGCGGCGCTCTTCTCCGCCTGCGCCCATATCGGCGCGCTCCTGGCCAGCCCCGACCCGGCCCTTGTCGCTGCCTACGGTCGCTTCGGCCTGAACCTGGGCCTGGCCTTTCAGATCGTGGACGACATCCTGGGCATCTGGGGCGACCCCGCGCTCACCGGCAAATCCGTGGCCTCGGACGTTATGAGCAAGAAGAAGACCCTGCCTCTCTTGTACGCCCTGGAACAGGAGAAGCGGGTTGGCGGCGTGGACATCTCCGAGATCTACCGCCAGGACCGCATCAGCGAGCCCCAGGCCCGCAGGGTGGTGGAACTGCTGGACCGGGTCGAGGCCAGGGCCTACTGCCAGGCGGCGGCCGACAGCTACCTCAAAGAAGCCCTGCGAGAGCTGGACCGCACCGGGCGAGACAACCAGGCTCAGCAAGAAATACGAGGGATCTCTCGCTTCCTGGTGGAACGGGTCTACTGACCGGCCCGGAGGTCACTCCCCCAGCCTCCGGGTGCGGTAGAAGAACATGGCCATGGCGTAGAGCACCCCCATGATCGGCACCCCGAAGAATGCCCCCCAGACGCCGCCCACCTTTATCCCCACCAGGACTGCCAGAAACACCAGGAGCGGATGAATCCCCACCGCCTCGCCCATGATCTTGGTGCCCAGCACGTTGACCACGATCTGCTGGTAGATGAACAGGATGAGGAAAACGGCGATGCCGGTCACCGGAGCCTGGATCAAGGCGATGGCCACGGGGATGATGATGGCGATCAGTGGCCCTATGAATGGTATCAGCATCAAAAGGCCGGCGGCCACGCTAGCCACCAGGGCGTACCCCAGCCCCGCCAGCCACATGACCAGTAGGGTGCCAGCGGCGTAGATGAGCGCCTGAAGCAGTTGGCCCCGTAAGAATCCCCCGAAGGTCTTGCTCACACTGTCGGCCAGGAAAGTGGCCTCGGTCTTGTGACCCCTGGGCACCAGGGCCAGGACCTGCTTGGCGATGGCCTTCCCGTCCAGCATCAGATAAAAACTCAAGATCAGGATCAGGAGCAGGTTGAACACCGCCGAGGCCACGCCGGCGGCGATGGTCAGGGTGTTCTGGACGATGGTGGTGCCCAGGGACTGGACCTGGGAGGCCACGTTCTCCCACCGGTACACCGTGGACAGGTCCACGGGGATGCCCCGGCCGGTCAATTCGGCCTGCAGGCGGTCCACCCAGTCCGGGAGTTGCTGAGCGTAGGCCGGCAGGGCGCCCCCCAGTTGCATCAATTGAGCCACGACCACCGGCACGGCAATGATGCCGGCCGCCACCAGGATCACCATCAGGCCCAGGTATATGGCCGCCACCGCCAGGCCGCGAGGCAGGCCTCGGCCCTCCAGCCAATCGGCGATAGGATCCAGGATGAAGGCCACCAGCCACGACAGGAAGAAGAGAAGGATGATGTTGGAGAACGCCTGGGCCACGTTCCAGGCCCAGGAAGCGAGCCACAGGACCGCCGCCAGGACTATCAGTACTGCCGCTGCCTTGAACCAGCCATTCTTCTCCATCCAACTCACCCCTTACCAGCGAAGCTTCGCCTCACCAATGAGAGCATCCACCACGCAGATAGCAGGGAGCAGGTGGTTGCTATCGGCTATCTGCTATCTGCTAGCCTCGCAGGGCAGCGATCTCCCGCCGCAGCGTTTCTACGTCTCCCGCCAGCCCCTCCTGATTGCCCAGGGCCCGCAGTTGGTGCTTGCGAAAGGCCAGTTCGCTGGCCAGTTGATAGAACCGCCCCAGCCGCGAGTATGGACCCCAACCCTGCCGCAACAGGAGCCCGTACCGGGCCTTTGCCCTGCGCCAGGAGGAGGTGACGGTCAGGTAGTCAGCCCGGGTTATGGTGCCCAAGGCCACTTCCTCGCCCAGCTCTTGGCAAAGCCAGCCTTTCTCCTGGAGGTGGGACATGAAAACGACGATCAAGATGGCGCCGACGCCACCCCAGTCGCTGACAAGGCTCACCAGCAAGGTGAGGCAGCTTAGCTGCGCCAGGGCCGCGCCCAGGTTGTGGACGGCGTGGAAGAACATGGCCAGGGCGAGCCCCAGGGAACCCGCAACCAGTTGGGCCAGCACGCCCCGGAACTGGCGGGCCAATCCCAGGGCCGCGCCGGTGACGGCGGTGAAGAAGGCGTGATTGAGGCCGAAGACGACCGCCCGCAGGAAGACCACGGCCGTCCAGCCCCCGAGGCCGCCCTCGAAATAGGCCCCCACGAAATACAGGAGGTCCTCGGTGAATGCGAAGCCCAATCCGATAAAGGCCCCATAGACGATGCCGTCCAGGACGTCGTCGATCTCCTTGCGCGCCACCAGAAACAGCAGGACGAGAAAGGCCCCCTTCGCCATCTCCTCCACCGCTGGCGCTATCCCGCCCGACTCCACCGCTTCGGCCAGAGTCTTGCCGAGCACCGAGACCGGCAGCCCCAAGGCGAGCTCGATGAGCAAGGATAGGAGAATGGCCGGCACGGCGCCCCACAAGAACGCCAGGGCCAGGAGCCACTTGGGCTCTTTCTCGTAGCGGTCCATCCACCAGACCAGGCCGCTGTAGATTACGGCGGGAATAAGCCCGGCCAGCAGCGAAAGAGAGAGGCCGGCGAAGAAGTTGACTATCTCCACCGGCGTAGCCTCTTGCTGATCTTGATCCAGGTGGTGGCCAGATGGGCCGTTGGCAGGCTCCGGCCCCCTTGCACCTGGGCCCCCCTCAGGCTCTCCAGGAATTGTTCTTTGCTGGCGAAGACAGCCATCTCCAGGCACGTCCGGCCAATCTCCCCCGGAGTATGGGCGTCGCTGCCGGCGGAGCCAGGGAGGCCGTGGGCCCGGGCAAATCTTTGGGCGGCGGCGTTGTCTCGGGCCAGGGTGGTCCGGGCATTGGCTATTTCGATCATGTCAACGTCGCCGAGGATGAGCTCGAGCTCCGCCGTCTTCAGCCGGGAGTTGCGCAGGCGGTCGAAGGGGTGGGGGAGGCAGACCAGGCCACCCTGAGCCTTGATCCGCCGCACCGTCTCCTGGGGCGAGAGGCCGGGGGGCACCGGCTCGGACAGGAAGTAGCCGATGATCTCGCCGGCGGCGGTCATGATCTCCTCACCCGGGATCACCGTGATGCCCAGGACCTCTGGTGCCCGCAGGGCGTTCTCCAGGTGGTTGTGGTCGGTGATGGCGACGCAACCCAGGCCCTTGGACCGGCACGCCGCCTGGATCTCAGCCAGGGTCATGTCGCTATCGCGGGATAGGTTGGTGTGAACGTGCAGGTCGGCGAGCATGATGGTCAGCGGCAGAACCACCGATTACACTGATTAATCTGTGAAATCTGCTGCCTGCTACTAAAGATTACACAGATTAATCCGTGAAGTCTGTGAAATCTGTGGTTAATAGGTCTGGAACAGTTGGCCCCAGGGCGTGTTCAGGGCCTGCTGCACCCGTTTCTTGCCATTCAAGGGATACCAGAAGCCGTTGTAGTAGAGATTGGACGCCACGTAGGACCAGGGCACCAGCGGCGTGCGCAGGAGCAGCTTCTCAAAGGGACGGAGCGGGCCGCGGTAGATCAACTTCTGGCCCCAACTGGCGAAGGTATCACCGGTCCGGAAGTGCCAATTGATCTGGGAGATATCCTCGCCCACCACCTGGATCTGTCGCGGATCGCCCACCCCCAGGCCCCGGTCGTGGGCCAGGCGGATGAAGGGGAGGCTCATGGGGTCGAAGCCCATGAGCCGGGCGGCGACGGCGTCGATGGCCACCTGATCCCCGGAGGCCAGGATGATGTCCTTCTGATGGATGTCCATGGCCCGGGGCCCTGGCCCCTCTCCGGCAAAGGTGCCGTCCATCACCGCGAAGATGCCGGTGTGGATCTCCTTCTGGATCATCAAGAGGTCCACCAGGGTCTCGTGGATCACCCCGTGGGTCCAGTGGCGCCTCTCCGAGAGCAGCCCGCCGAAGGCGTTCTTCATGGCGCCGGTGATGGTGGTGAACACGTGGGTCTTCATGGTGGGGAAGTGGATGATGTTCCGACCCAGGAAGAGCCGGGGTATGCGCACGCCCTCCGGATAGATCTTGTCCAGGGCCAGGTACTTGCCCTTGGGCTGGTAAATGACCCATTCCACCCCCGGCTCGTAGAGGTGTACGTTTTTCAGTTGGTGTTTGTCCACCACCGCCTTGTGCTTGTTGTTCACCTCGCCCACGTGGGCGTCTACCACCACCGTGCGATTCTGGGCGGCGATGAGGCCCTGGGGGGCATATCCCTCCTTGAGCATCGTGCGCACGGTGCCGTCGATCTGCCAGGGGGCAGTGGAGCAGGCCGGGTACCAGTGCTGCCAGGAGATATTCAGCTTGAGTATCGTCTCCCTGTCCCGGGGCAGGTACTTATCGTACTCCGCCAGATGCAACAGCTTTTCGTAATCGTCCAGCACGGTCTGTGGGCTGGTCTTGAGCACCGCGACCTTTGACAATTCATCGCTCCTCGAAGATTTGAACTACCGGCCGGCAGGGGACGGAAGTCCCCCGGGGCCGACCTAGCTGCTACTTGCTCCCTGCTATCGGCTATCCGCTACCCGCTCCCTGCTGGTTACTATCCGCCTCGCCGGGGGGCTGCCGCCTGGCCCGGGGGTGGGCCTGCATGTATATCTTCCGGGCCTGGCTCTGGGTCACGTGGGTGTACACCTGGGTGGTGGACAGATGGGCGTGTCCCAAAAGCTCCTGGACCACCCGCAGGTCGGCCCCTCCATCCAGCAGATGGGTGGCGAAGCTGTGGCGAAGGGTATGCGGGGTGACCTTCCCGCTTAGCCCCGCCAGAGCGGCATACTTCTCCAGGGCCTCCTGGACGCTGCGGGCCGAGAGCCTTCCCCCGGACCGGTTGAGGAACACCGCGTTGTTGGCTTTGTCACCGGCCAGCCTTGGCCGCCCCGACCGGAGGTAGCTCTCCAGTGCCGCCACCGCCGGCTCGCCCAGGAGCACAATCCGCTCCTTGCCGCCCTTGCCCCACACCCTGGCTTCCCTCAGCCCCCGCTCCAGGTTGCTCAGGTTGAGCCCCACGATCTCGCTGACACGCATGCCGCTGGCATAGAGAAACTCCAGGATCGCGCGGTCCCGCAAGCCCTGGGGCGTGACCAGGTCCGGCGCCGAGAGCAGGCTATTCACCTGTTCGATGGTGAGAAAGGACGGCAACCGCCTGTCCAGCCTCGGCGATGAAACGGCCTTCAGCGGGTTGGCCGCCACGACCTCCTGGCGCATAAGGTAGCGGTAGAACGATCTCACCTCGGTGAGCCGACGGGCTACGCTGGCCTTCACGTAGCCCTGTCCTTGCAGCCAGGCCAGGTACTGCCGCACCACCAGGCGGTCCACCTCGCCCCAGCCGGAGACGCCCCGCTCCCTCAGGAAGTTCAGGAACTCCCGGATCTCCCGGGCGTAGTTCTCCACCGTGCGAGGCGAGGCATTGCGCTCCACCCTCATGTAGGTGATGAAAGAATTAAGCTGCTCCTCCATGGCTGATCCTGAATGGGGCTGAACCTGAATGGGACTGAACCGGAGCGAGGCTAAACCTGAGCGGGGGCCGGTTCCCTGGCCGGCACCGTTTCCCAGGCCTCCAGTGTCTCGATGACATTGCCACAGGCGGTGCAAACGTAGGCCTTCTTCGCTGGAAAAGAAGTCACCAGCCCACCGCAGGCGGGGCACGGCTGGGGCACCGGCCTGTTCCACAGGGCGTACTTGCATTCCGGATAGCGGCTG
>JACQYG010000302.1 GCA_016208345.1 Chloroflexota bacterium | reverse complement strand
TTGATCTTGGGTGCTCCACCCCAGTAGGCCTGGTTGGCCTCCAGGGTGACGTGATCGCCCTTCTTCCACTCCACGAACTTGTAGGGCCCGGTCCCGACGGGGTGGTTGGGAAACTCGGCCGCCTTCTCCTTGGCATACTTTGGCGGCACGATCTTCAGCCAAGTCAGGCGGACCGGCAGGATGGGCAGTGGGCCGCTGGTGATGATGTCCACCGTGTAGTCGTCCACCGCCTTGGCGTCGGTGATGCCTTCCACGTAAGATAGTTGCTGCGACTTGAAGGCCGGATCAAGAATCCGCTTGACGCTGAAGACGACGGCTGCAGCGTTGAGCTCCTCCCCGTTGTGGAACTTGATGCCCTTCCTCAAGGTCAGGCGCCAGGTGGTGGCGTCAACCTGCTTGTAGGACTCTGCTAGGCCGGGCACAATGGCCATGGTTTTGGGATCGCGGAAGAGCAACATCTCATAGATGTTGTCGTTCACCGCACGCTCGTTGCCGTCATCAGCGTACTGAGGGTCAAGGGTGGACGGGTCGCCGCCGATGGCGATGACCACCTGCACCGGTTTGGGCGTGGGAGTCGGCGGCACAGGTGTGGCCGCGGGTGGTACGGGCGTGGGCGGCACTGGGGTTGGGGTGGGGCCGCAGGCGGATAGCAACAGCGAAGCCAGGACCACCATGGTCAGTAACCAGTAGAACTTTGCTTTCATCTGTTTCTCTCCTCTTCATGAAACGAGATACATAGAAGTTAGGAATAGGCTCTTATCATATCTCACCTCCTTGCTTCCCCGGAAAGATCCACCCGGTCGGAGAGAAGGTTATACCACGTGATGGGCGAAGAAGTTCTCGAAGCCTGCCGCCTGCACACGTTGGCGGATGACACTTGCGTCTGTGGTGTAGAGCCCCAGTTCCTTCATGCGCTCTAAGTACACTGAACCGGAGAAGGTGTACTTCTGCATCAGCCCCTCCTCGGTCTGCATCTGTTCTCGAACGAAGGCGATGGCATCGCCGATGGCCGTACTGCGCGGCAGCTCCACCAGGGGCCTGCCCAGGGCGTGGCGCACGGCGTTGTAGCCGGCCAGGACGCCGGTGCAAATGGCCTCGGTGTGGCCCACCAGCAGCCCCGCTTTCTCCCCGGCGCAGAACAGATTTTCCAGGCCTTCGACCTTGAGGGTGTTGTCTCGCGGCGACATGGCCAGGTAGCGAATTGAGTTGCCAATACCGCCAGCGTAGGGATCTTCGTAGCGGGCGTTCTCCAGGCCGCGGATGCGCCGCAGGTCGGCCAGAGGATAGAAGGGCGTCATCAGCTTGACGTGGCCGGTGTCGAGCAGCACCACATTCTCGGCGAACTCCTTGAGGGCATATTGCTGGCAGCACTTGACGGCCAACAGTCCCTTTTCTTTCTCTGCTAGTTACTTTGGTACCGGGATCACCGCCACGCCGGTGCGATCGAGTTCTCGGATGATGTTTCTATCCACAGATTCCCGGTTCAGCTTGCACGAGCCGCTCATGGCTCCGAAGCCCCCGTCGGGCCGCCGGCCCATCACCTCTTTCACCCCAGCCCGGGCGGCAATGCTGACGCGGCCGCCGAAGCTGGGGCAGCGGGTGATGCACATGGCACAGCCGTTGCCATACTTGCGACAGTTGCCCTGGGGCCCCATGTTGCCGGTGGTTTCCACGAACACGTCGCCTTCGATGACATCCCCGTTCTCGGTAGCGACGGTCGCGATGGTGCTGTCATTCCTGGTCACCTCAGTCACCCGGGCCATCAGCCAGATCTCGATCCCCTTTTCTTGCAGGTAGCGGCGGACGATGGCTTCCATGGTGGCCACATCGTACAGATCGGCGTGTTTGTGGCCGGGAAACTCGATGTTGGTATGCCGGGCGTTCTGGTCGGTCAGCCTGAATAGGTCACCGCCGCCCATAGCGATCATCTCTTCGGCGGCGGTGAAGCGACCGTTGTTGCGCATGATGCCGCCCACTTGGCCCGAGCCTAACAGGGTGTCGGTCCTCTCCAGCAAGATCACCTCGGCCCCAGCCTGTTTGGCCGACATGGCCGCCGCACAGCCGGCCCATCCACCACCGATGACTACAACCCTTGGCATCGCCTCCTCCCTGGGCGGGGATCAGGCCCCGCCCCTATACCAACTCTATTTTTTCTCGCTTTCTGCCCATGGCCGCTTCAACCCACTTTGTCACCGGTGGCAGTTCGGTCACTTCTGACTCGGTGATCACGTCAATGAAGGTGGCCACATCGCTGGCCAGGGCTTGGTGGATGGCCGGCCCCAGGTTGCCGGGTTGCTCGACCCGCAGGCCGTTCAGCCCGAAGCCCCGCGCAATGGCGGCGTGGTCGGTATCGGCGGAGAAATCCACGGAGAAATATCTGCCCTGGTGGTACAGTTCTTGCAAGACTTTGATCCAGCCAAAGCAAGCGTTGTTGAACTGGATGATGGTCACCGGCAGCTTCAGGCGGGCGATGGTCTCCAGTTCGCCGGCTGACATGCCGAAGCTGCCATCACCGATGAGACCGACTACGATGGCCTCCGGGTGGGCCAGCTTGGCCCCCACCACACCGGGCAAGGCGTAACCCAGTCCCCCGTAGCCACGCGGGATGATGACCTGACGCCCAGCCCGGCTGACAAAGTAAGCGGCGACGAAGGGGGTGGGTGTGCCTGCATCGGCGACGATGATGCTGTCTCTGGGCAGGGCCTCGACCAACCCCTTGATCACCCGCAGCGGCTTGATGGGCACGCTGTCGGAGGTCATCTTTTCCTGGGCCTCGGCCCACCAGCGGCGACTCAGCTTCTCGATCTCACCCCGCCGGGCCTGACTGAGGGCCGAACTACCGCCGGCCTTGACCCGCACCGCTTCCAGTAGGTCAGCCAGGGCCAGCCGGGCATCGCCGACCAGGCCCACAGCGCTGGGGTAGTTGTTCCCAATCTCGCCCGGGTCCACGTCCAGGTGGATGATGGTCTTGCCCGCCTCTGGGGCCGGCAGGGTCCAGTTGACCGTAATCACCGAGTCCGTCTTGCAACCCACGTACAGGATGAGGTCAGCCTCCTGCACCAGGCAATTAGCGTAGTCCCGCCCCCCGTTGCCTCCCACCACGCCGATGCTGAGCGGATGATCCTCGGCTATGCCGCCCTTGCCGGTGATGGTGGTACCCACGGGAATGGACAAGGCCTCAGCCAGGGCGGTCAATTCGGCCCAGGCCTGGGAGCTGACCACTCCCCCGCCGGCGACGATGATCGGGCGCTCGGCCTGAAGCAGGAGTTCCGCCGCCTGCTGCACGGCCGTAGCATCGGGGCGGGTGCGGTAAGCGGGATACACGGCGCAGTTCACGTCGCCGTGTAGGGCCGAAGGACTCAGTTCCTCATCCAGCACGTCGTTAGGCAGGGTGATCTGCACTGCGCCGGGGCGACCGGTGGTGGCCAGGCGGAAGGCACGACGCATGATGTCTGGAATCAGATCGGCTTTCTTGACCAGAGTGCGCCACTTGGTGATGGGAGCGAAAAGGGCCTCCTGGTTCAGAGCGGTGAGCACGTTCTTGCCTTCGCTGGAGAGAGGGATGTCGGTAGTAAGGGCGATGACCGGAATCGAGGAAGCATGGGCCTCGGCCACCCCGGGAGCTAGGTAGATGGCCCCGGCCCCGCTAGGGGCCTCGCACACGCCAGGACGGTAGCTCACCCGCGCATAGACATCGGCGATGAAGGAAGCCGAGCGCTCGTCGCGGGTCAGCACGTGGGTGATCTCATCCCGGACCTGGTACAGGGCATCATAGAGGGGTATGCTGGTGTCGCCGGGCAGGCCGAAGACGTACTTCACCTGGTGCGCCTTGAGCATCTCCACGACAGCCTGGCTGCCTCTCATTGTTCCTTCTCCTCAGACAGATCTTGCAGCACGCTGTGAAGGTGATCGCGCATGGCCT
>JACQYG010000301.1 GCA_016208345.1 Chloroflexota bacterium | reverse complement strand
TCATGCCGACATTGAGCCACACCTGAAAGAGAAAGAGCACCACGGCCCCCGAGGCCAGGAGCTGGCCAAAGCTGTCCGAAGCGCTGCTGGCTATGCGCACGCCGCGCAGTAGAACCACAATGAAGAGCAAGAATAGAAAGAGCGCGCCCACGAAGCCCAACTCCTCCGCCAGGACTGAGAAGATGAAATCCGTGTGTTGGATGCGCAGGAAGTGCAACTGGCTCTGGGTGCCTGAGCCCAGGCCCCGGCCGAACCAGCCTCCAGCGCCCACGCTGATCAGGGACTGGATGACGTTGTAACCGTCGCCCAGGGGGTCAGCCTGCGGGTTCAAAAAGGTAAAGAGCCTTCTCTTCTGATAAGCCGAGAGAAAAAAGAACCAGAGGAGAGGCGAGCTTAGGAGGCCGACCAGGCCGACGATGGCAATGTGACGGAGGCGGGCCCCGGCCACCACCGCCATGCCCAGCCACACCACCAACAAGATCACCGCGGTGCCCAGGTCGGGTTCCCTGAAGATCAGGATGATAGGTATGCCTACCAGGAACAAAGAGCCAGCCAGGTACACGAAGTGCCCAATTTGCTCCTGGTTTGCCGCCAGGAAACGGGCCAGGGCAATGATCATGAGGAACTTGGCCAGCTCCGAGGGCTGCAGGGGGAAAAGCTTGAGATCGATCCAGCGCCTGGCCCCCAGGGTGGACTGGCCGACCAGGAGCACCAGTACCAGGAGGCCTAGATTGATCAGGTAAAATGGGTTTAAGAGGCCTTCTGCCATGGCCGCCAGGAAGTGACCGAGATCGAAACGCTCCCGGAGCCTGGGGTGCGGCGAGTACTGCTCGTGGTGCAGGACTAGCCCAACGGTTTCGAACTCCTCTTCTCTGGCACCAGGAAAAAGCGCCCGGCCGGCCGGGCTGGAGCCCAGAACGCAGGAGCCCGTAGACAATCAGGCAGAGGGTGGTGAAAAGCAGTACGTAATCGAATTTCAGCCAGGGACTTTTCTCAGGAATCATGATATGAGTTAGCGAGCTATGAGCGATGAGGGTGCAAAGCGCAATCCCTGATTACCCGTCCTTCGTCGCGCATCACTCCACACAAACCCTATCGGCTGCGGCGGATAGGAATGTTGGCCACCAGCTTATCGACCTTATCCCCTCTGGTTATCGTCACCTCCAGCCCCGCTTGGTCGATGTCAATATGTTTGGATATGGCACCGATCAGCTCACCTTTCAAGGTATCCAGGAGTTCCGGAGAAACCTTTATTCGATCGTGCACCAACACCAGCTTGAGCCTTTCTTTCGCCACTTGAGAGCTTTTGGTTTTGGTCCTGCCGAATAGTACGCCGAAGAGTTTCATGGCGTGAGAAGCCTCCCTAACTCTTAGTTGCGAGCCTTGAAGTCTATGGGCCTGGAGCGAACGAAGCCCCAGAGTCGGCCTAGAAGGCCGGAGGCGTTGTTGAACTCCGGAAAGGGTACCTCGTCGCCCAGGAGACGACGGGCGATGTTCTGGAATGCCATCCCCGCCCTGGTCTTCCCGTTGAGAGCTACGGGCTCGCCTCGATTGGTGGATGCCACGATCGAGTCGTCCTCAGGCACAATCCCCAGCAGCTCGATGGCCAAGATCTCCAGCACGTCGGCGGTATCCATCATGTCTCCGCGCTTCACCATGCTGGGCTTCAGCCGGTTGATGACCAGCCGTGGAGACCTCTTCTCGGCGGACTCCAGGAGCCCGATGATGCGATCAGCATCCCTGACCGCCGACACCTCCGGTGTGGTGATGACGATCACTTGATCTGCCGGGGCCACCGCGTTCTTGTAACCCTGCTCGATGCCGGCCGGCGAATCGATGAGCACAAAGTCGAAATCCTCTCGGAGTTGATCACACAACTTGATCATATCTTTAGGATCCACGGCGTTCTTGTCGCGGGTCTGGGCGGCGGGCAGCAGGTAGAGCTCGGGCAGCCGCTTATCTTTGATCAGAGCCTGGCGCAGCCGGCACTGCCCCTCCACCACATCCACCAGGTCATACACGATGCGGTTTTCCAGCCCCATTACCACGTCCAGGTTCCGTAACCCGATGTCCGCGTCGACGACTGCTACCTTACATCCCCGTTGGGCCAGGGCGGTACCCAGGTTAGCGGTGGCCGTGGTCTTGCCCACGCCCCCCTTGCCCGAGGTGATCGTGATCACGTTGGCCATTCCTTAGGACCTCCAGTGTAGAGTGGCCGGAGAGCGACTCCGGCATGGCGCCGTGCCGTTCGGCTACCGCTTCGCCCGATCCCAGGCCTCTACCACGATGGCCCCATCGCGAATACGGGCCATCTCTGGCCCCAAGGGGCGGCCCTCCCCCCGATCGGGAGGGCGGGCTACGAGGCCGGCGAGGCGCAACTGCGTAGGGGCCAGATACAGCGCACACACCACGGCTTCCTGGTCGCCCATGCAGCCGGCGTGTACCACACCTCGCAAGCTGCCCCACACTACCACGTCACCACCTGCCACCACCTCGGCGCCAGGGTTCAGGTCACCCAGGACCACCACGTGGCCGGTATGCCGCTCGGCCGCCCCTGAACGCAGCGTCCGGCGGATCAGGATGCCCTCAGTATGAACCTCAGCATGGGCGCCCCTGGACTGGGCCGGCCTGGCCCGAGCGGGCGGTGGCGCGGCGTGGAGGCCGGCGGCCCGGGCCGCCTGCCGGCTGGCCTCGTCTTCCGCCACAACCGAGTGCAGGACGATCTGGCTCCTAGACAGCACCCCTTGAAGCCTCTGCCAATCGCTCTCGCTCATAGCCCGGGGACCCACGTCCAGCACAACTCGGGCACCCTGAAAGAAGGACAATGCCTCCGTGAGCCTGCCGGTCAGTTCATTGGCCGCATCGCCCAAGGGCACCGCCGGGTCCAGGGCGATGGACAGCCCGTCTTTGGTTCCCTTGATGACGACGCTGGTATTGGGCATTCAGGCCACCTCGCTGGAGGGAGATCCCAATTTCTTTACCAGTAAAGAACGCGGGCCGCTGGGCAACCCTTGCCGCCTTTCCAGTTCAAGGCGGGCCTTCGGGCAGGCCGAAGTAATACTTCAAGATCCGTGAAGCAATGGGCACGGCCACCTTGGCACCGTTACCGCCATCCTCCACAAACACCACCAGGGCGATTCTGGGGTTCTCCACCGGCGCAAAGGCCGCAAACCAGGCGTGGGCACGGTGGGCACCCTGGGCATCGGGTGCCCCGTACTCTGCAGTGCCGGTCTTGCCGGCAGCCGTCACTCCGGTGAGCCCCAGCCCACTGGCCGTGCCGCGGCTCACGGCGGCGGTCATCCCCTCCCGGACGATCTCCAGGTTGGCCTTAGTGATTGGCAAGGTTCGGATCTTCTGCGGGGCAAAAGGCCGGATGATCTTCCCCTCGGAATCGGACACCTGGTAGACCACTTGAGGCTTGTAGAGCGTGCCCGCGTTGGCCACCGCTGCGGTGACGTTGGCCATCTGCAGCACCGACATCAGGAGATAACCCTGGCCGATGGACATATTATAGGTGTCTCCGGTAAGCCAGGGCTCCTGATAAATGTTAAACGGCTGTGCCAGCTTCCATTTTTCATTGGGCACCAGCCCCGGGCTTTCCCCTGGCAGATCGATGCCGGTGAAGGCGCCCAGGCCAAAGTCGGAGGCGTATTTGCCCAGGCGGTTCAGGCCCAAACCTACGAAATCCTCAAACCCTCCACCCACGGTGTAAAAGAACACGTCGCACGAGTAGGCAATGGCGTCGACGATGGTCAAGGGGCCATGGCCAGAGCGCACGTAGCACCAGAACTTGTAGTTACTGGTGGGGTCGTACTTATGGGGAATAACCAACACGCCATTGCAGGTGATGACGGTATCCTTTTTCACCACCCTATCCTGAAGGCCGGCGGAGGCGGTGACCATCTTAAAGGTGGAACCCGGTGGATATGCCGCGCCGACCGCCCGGTTGAATAGAGGCCGCATGGGGTCCTTGGTCAAGCGCTGGTAGTCCTCCTTGGAGATATCGCCGGAAAAGAGATTATTGTCGTAGCTCGGCAAGGAGACCATGGCCAGCACCTGGCCACTCTGAGGGTCCAGGGCCACGACTGCCCCGGCCTTGGAATTGGCCCCGCGCATCCCTTCCTCCAGAGCCCGGGTGATCTGCCGTTGCAGCTCCAGATCGATCGTTAAGGTGAGATTATTGCCAGGACGGGGAGCCATCTGGTAGAGGAGCCGAACCTCCCGGCCCTGGGCGTCCACCTCTACCTGCTTTTTCCCCTTGCTGCCTCGGAGTTCCTTCTCGTAGGTCAGCTCCACGCCTGTTTTACCCACCCGGTCGCTGGCGGAATAGCTTTCCCTCTCCTTTTCTAGCTCTTGCGGGGAAATGCGCGCCACATAGCCGATGATGTGGGAGAGGAGTGCTCCATCCACATATTGTCGCACCGGCTCGATGTCCACCACCACTCCCGGCAGGACTGAGTTCTGCTCCTCAATGAGGAAGGCAGTGTCCCGATCCACATTAGTGCCGATGGTCACCGGCTCGTAGAGCCCGTTTTGGGCCTGCCCCTCCTCCACTGCTTTCTGGATCTCCGCCGCCGGCCGATGCAACAGGTTGCCCAATCGGGAGAACACCTGAGCTCGGGAAGGCCCTGCCTGAGGTGCTTTGCTCCCATCGTTATTCTTGCCACTCTTCGGCAGGTCGGCCGGCAGTATCGAGACCGTGAAGCTGGGGACATTTCGAACCAGTAGAGTCCCCCGGCGGTCATAGACGATCCCCCGAGGCGCCCGCGCCGAATATACCCGCAGGCGGTTCAGGTCGGCCTGATTACGGTACACCGCCCCCTGTACCACCTGTAGGAGCCAGAGCTGGGCAACCAGGACGACGAAAGCCAGTACGATCAAGGCCCGCAGGGCCAGAAATCTCCCTTTTCTGCTCTCCAGCGTCCCTTCCTCAGGGCTGATCAGTCCCATGACCGGGCCTCGAAGCGCCTGGAGCGTTCTTCCAGCCAGCGCAGGATGTAGTAGTTGAAGGGCACGGGCAGGGTAGAAAGCATCGCCCCCGGCAAGGCGACGTGCACCAGGGAAAACCCCAGGCTCAGGGGCCAGCCCAGGCCCTGGAGCCAGAGGGCCACCAGGGTGTCATAGGCCACCAGAGCCGGAAAGGTGACCAGGACCAGGACCAGCCAGCCAGTGCTTTTCAGGCCGGCCGCAACGTGGCCCCAGATAGTGCCCACCATTGTCAAGGCGAAGGACGATACCCCCAGGGGCACGCCGGACAGAAGATCCAGCGCCAGGCCCCCAACGAAGCCCCAGGTCGCCCCGGCCAGGGGGCCGGATAGGACGCTCAGAGACACCACCAAGGCTGCCACGAACTGCGGCTTGAGCCCCATCAGGGTCACCAGGGGCGCGGCCGCGGTTTGCAACTGCAGGGCGATGAGAAACAGCAATGCCACCGGCAATGCGCCAGCTCCGTGCCTCATGTCTACTCCAACCTGGCAGGGGCGAAATTACGAATGAGGGCCAGGGTCTCCAGGCGGCCTACGTTCACCGGCGGAGCGATCTCTGCCTCCTGAAAGAGCTCAACATCTCTCTGCCTGACCTTGACCACCTTTCCTATCACCAGACCTTTGGGAAATGCCCCTCCGAGCCCTGAGGTGATGACCACATCGCCAACCGCAATGGCTTCGCCCTGGGGTATATAGCGCATGGTCAGTCGTCCTCCCTGTTGGCCATACACCATCCCCACCGCCCGAGAGGACTGCACCACGGCGCTCACCGAGCTGGAGGGGCTTGTGACCAGGAGAACCTTGGCGGAGTTGCTACCGGTCAGGATCACCCGCCCCAGCAAACCCTGGGGGCTCACCGCCACCATCCCGTCCTTCACCCCATCGGCGGCGCCCTTGTTGATGATCAGGAAGTCCAGCAGGTTGGAGGGGTCGCGGCTTATGATCTGTGCCGGCAGAGTGTCAAAGACCGGATTGGCCTCTTTGAAACCCAATTGTTCCCGGAGGGCCCGGTTCTCAATCTGAGCCTCCTGCGCAGCGATCACCTTAGCCCTTAGCTCCGCGTTCTCCTGCCGCAGCCTTTGGTTCTCCTCTCGCAGTGAGCCCAATTCCTGAAAAGCCCGTCCTACCTCTAACACCCGATAGGTGAGGAGGCTGGTGACTTCAGCAACCGGCGTGGAAAACTGTAGAAGAAAACCCTCCACCGGTCGGAGGTGACCGCTCTGATGGAGGGCGATGCTGAGAACGCTTATCCCCAGGAGGACCAGGGCCAGGTAGTAAGACCGGTTGCGTAAACCAACCAAAGGGAACTCCCACCAGCAACGCCACCTGCGGACGTAGCCTTGAGGCCCAGGGTGTCCAGGGCTAGGCTGGCGGACTCAAGCCAGCTTGAGAGGCTTCTTGTGCTGGTCAGATACCAGGACCTTTTTCAGTGTACCCAGCTCTTCCAGGACCCGCCCGGTCCCGCGCACCACGCAGGTCATGGGATCGTCCGCCACGTATACCCGCATCTTGGTCTCGTAGGAGAGACGTTGATCTATTCCGGAAAGCAGGGCACCGCCACCGGCCAGGGCGATGCCGTGAGCCATGAGATCTGCCACCAGCTCTGGCGGCGTCTGCTCCAGAGTGCTTTTCACCGCCTCCACAATCATACCTACGGAGCCAGAGAGCGCCTCGCGCAACTCAATGCTGGACACCTCCACTTCCCTAGGCAGCCCAGTAACCAGATCACGGCCTCTCAGCGCCACCCGTTTTTCCTCGTTCATCGGGAAGGCTGAGCCAGCCTCCCACTTTACCTCCTCGGCGGTACGTTCGCCGATCAGAAGGTTGTGCTTCTGGCGAGCAAATTGAATCACCTCCTGATCCATCTCGTCGCCAGCCACCCGCAGGGAACGGCTCACCACTATGCCTCCCAGAGAGATAACCGCCACCTCGGCGGTGCCACCCCCGATGTCCACGATCATGCTGCCGGTGGGCTCGGTGACCGGCAGCCCCGCGCCAATAGCGGCGGCCATGGGTTGCTCGATGAGATAAGCCTCCCGGGCACCGGCGTTGATGGCTGCGTCGTGCACCGCACGCTTCTCCACCTCAGTGACCCCCGAGGGGATCCCGATGACCACCCGAGGGCGAGGTATCAGGGCGAACTGGTCATGCACCTTGCCGATAAAATAATGAAGCATCTGCTCGGTGATCTCGAAGTCGGAGATCACACCATCCTTCAGGGGTCGGATGGCCACGATGTTGCCGGGGGTCCGGCCTACCATGCGCTTGGCCTCGGTGCCTATGGCCAGCACCTTCTTGCTCTTCTTTTCGATGGCCACCACCGAGGGCTCGCAGATCACGATGCCCTGGTGGCGCACCATCAAGAGCGTAGTTGCCGTGCCCAGATCCACGCCAATATCACGACTGAAAAGCCCGAGGATCGCGTTGATTGGGCTCAACAATTCGCGATCCTCCTGAGTGACGCGGTCAGCATATGAGCTCCACCTGTCAAACCTGGCGTAACGGTTAATATCCCAAGCCCAGTCTAAGCCTCTCCCTCAGCCTTGGCCTCTTTACCTGTAGGCGCCACCTCTGCCTCGGCTGGAGCCACCTCCACCGCCTCCTCGACCTCCTCCTTCTCGGGCGGTAGCACTTTGGCCACCAGCTCTTCAGGCTCCGTGAGCACCTCCACGCCAGGACTGGCTTTCAGGTCTCGGACGTGGAGGGCATCGCCGATGGCCTTCAGCTCGTAAACGTCCACCATGATGCGCTGGACGAGGTCTTTGGGCAAACAGGCGATCTCCACAGCATCGATGTTATGGAGCAGGACGCCGCCCTGTTCCGCCACCCCTGGCGCCTCGCCCTCGAAAACCAGGGGAACGCTCAGGCGGATCTTCTCGGTCATCGCCACCTGGTAGAAGTCCACGTGCAAGACGGCATCCGAGGTCGCATCGCGTTGCGCCCTTCGGGCCAGCACCATCCGGGGCTCGGCCTCGGTTGCCACCTTGATCGAAATGAGGGTATTGGTTCCCGCCGAGGACATAGCTTTCTGTAAGACCCTGGCATCCACCTGGATAGCCCGCGAAGAGACATTATGCCCGAATATGTTGGCGGGGATAATCCCTTTGCGTCGCAAGAACCGCACCTTCTTCCCGGTAACCGAGCGCGGCTCTGCGATCAGCTCCACTTGTGCCATGAAATCCTCCTGAGGATTCCTGAAATTGCGTCATGCCATTGTACCGTATAACACATTCCCTGTCAACTTTAGAAGCCAGAGTTGAAAATCTCCCCAGCCTGGCTTATAATAGTCAAGGTGCGCGCCTGTAGCTCAGGGGATAGAGCAGCTGCCTTCTAAGCAGCGGGCCGGAGGTTCGAGTCCTCTCAGGCGCGCCATTTTTTCTGCCCGGGCCAAAAGGACCGGTTACGGCGGGGCAAGGGCCTGGCAGCGTTGATTGAAATCGCCTTCGCCCTGTGTTATGATTCCCCAGAAAATGCTCTAGACGGAGAGCGAGAATGCGCTATACCGTGTTCGGCCGGACCGGCATGCGGGTCTCGGCCATCGGCTTCGGCGGCATCCCGATCCAGCGCCTGGGCTTCCAGGAGGCTATCGCCGTGGTCCAGCGCGCGGTAGACCTGGGCATGAACTACATCGACACCGCCACCGCCTACACCGACAGCGAGGCCAAGATCGGGGCCGCTTTGCAGGGCCGGCGCCAGGAGGTGATCCTGGCCACCAAGACCCACGCCCGGACAAAAGACGAGGCCGCCGCCCACGTGGCCCAGAGCCTGGCCGCCCTCCAGACCGATTACATCGACGTGTACCAGCTCCACAACGTCAGCGAGACGGACGATCTGGAGAAGCGCCTGGCCCCTGATGGTGCCTACGCCGCCCTGGCCGAGGCCCAGGCCGCGGGCAAGATCGGCCACATCGGCATCACCAGCCACAAGCCCGCCGTGGCCTGCCAGGCTCTCCGGACCGGCAAGTTCGCCAGCGTGCTCATACCATTTAACCTGGTGGAGACAGAGGCGGCTCAGGAGCTCTTGCCCCTGGCCCGGGAGCTGGGGGTGGCGTGCATTGACATGAAGCCCTTTTGCGGCGGGGCTTTCGGCAACGCCCGACTGGCACTCAAGTACGTGCTCTCAGCCGGCGTCACCCTGACCATCCCAGGCATGGCCACCGTTGAAGAGGTGGAGGAGAATGCTGCCCTGGGCGATGTCGAGCCCGTCCTGACCGCTGCCGAGCAAGAGGAAGTCCTGCGGGCAGCCGCGGAGCTGGGTAAAACCTTCTGTCGGCGCTGCGATTACTGCCAGCCCTGCGCCCAGGAAATATCCATCTCCTCGGTGCTGTTTTCGCCCTTCTCTATCAAGCGCTTTGGCCTGCGACTATGGGGCCTGGATCATTGGCGAGGCCTGTTGACCCAGGCGGAGGCCTGCACCGAGTGCGGCGAGTGCCTCACCAGGTGCCCCTACGGCCTGGACATCCCCACCCTGATCAAGGAACGCGTCGCCTATTTGCAGGACCAACTGGCCCAGGCGTCATGAACGGGACCAGGTCCAGGACCACTTTGCCTTCCGGCATTGGCTCAAGAGCCAACGCTCACTTTATGTCGAGCTACACCGTTATGACCTTGTCGGCCCGCGTCAGGGCCTCCACGATGCCCTGCATGTCGCCCACGCGGCCCACGGCCAGCTTATCTTTCAAGTTAAAATAGTCCACACAGGTGCCACAGCAAACGACGTCAGCCCCTTTCTGCTCCATGGCCTGCAGGAACGGCACGGCCGGCGAGCCCAGGGCTGCCAGCTTCACACCCGTGTTGTAGCACAGCACCTCCTCCGGCAGCTCGTCCAGGAAGGCCACCGTGCGCAAGAACTTCTCCATAAGGATAGCCCCCAGCCTGTCGTCTCCTCGGCCCAACGTCTCCGAGTCCAGGGCCAGGACCACGCGCTTATTACCGTTGCCCACAAGATACCTCCTCGAAAATTCAGCCAGCCGCAACTGCGGTCGGCCTTGTTCTGTAAAGACTTTCAGCGACTTATCTCGCCCGGCTCACCTGGCCCAGGGTGATCCCCTCTCTCCACAGGTAGTAGAAGCCCAGGAGCGTCACCGGAAGGAGCAGTGCCGCGTGGAGCACCAGGGTGTAGCTGGCGGCCAAGCTTTTTTCAACGCCAAAAAGCGTTAAGACCGCGATGGCCGGCAGGTCAAAGGTGCCCACGTACCCTGGCGAGGAGGGCACCATCGTCCCCAGGTTGGCCACTGCGGTGGTCAGGAGAAAGACGTAAAAGGGTTGGACAAAGGGGAAGCTGAACATCAAGAGGTAATACATCGAGCCCTCGCAGAGCCAGGCCAAGAGCGAGGTGGAGAAGACCGCTGCCACCCCTCCTGGGCTCTGGAGCACGGCGAAGCCCTCCAAAAAAGACGCGAAGAGCCCCTTGGCCCGCTGGCCTAAGGTCCCTGGCAGGTAACGGGTGAACATGCCAAACAGGGAGACGGTCAATCTCCGGGAGGAGGCCACCACGAAAGAGACCGCCAGGAAGCCCAGGAACAGCGCCGCCGCCAGCCTCGTGATCTGCTGGAGCCAGGGCTCCAGGGGAATGAAGGCCGAGATAGTCACCATGAAAGCAAGCATGACCAGCCCGTCGAAGACCCGCTCCACCACAATGGTAGCCAGGATCGCCGTCTTGCTCACCCTCTCCTTTTCCCCCAGTACGTAGGCCCGTACCAGCTCACCCATGCGAACCGGCAGGATGTCGTTGGCCATGTAGCCAATGACCACCACCGGAAAGAGGCGAGATGGACTGGTCTCCTTGATCGGCCGGAGCAGATAGCGCCACCTGACCGCCCGCACCCAGACGCCCACGAAGTACACTACCACTGCCGGCAGCAGGAAGAGGTAGTTGGCCCTCTGGATGGCACCCCAGGTTGAGGCCAGATCTACCTGGCGAAACGCCAGGTAGAGGAAAGCCAGGCTCACCACGAGCCCTAGCCAGAACCGCCACTTGCGGAACATTCCCACTCTCCCATCCTGGTGAGCCTCCCGAAGGACAAATTCTCCCGCCCCAGGAAGAATAGCCCTATCCCCTTCACCAGCACGTACCACGTGGAATGGCAGGCCATCGCCAGGGCCATACCCTCTGTTTGGCTAACCCTTTCAACCATCTTTGTGCCTCCTGGTTGTAGATGAGCGGCTCAGCGCGCTGGCGCCAGCACCACCACCCGGTGGTTGAAGGTATCCACCACGTAGAGGTTGCCCTGGCCATCCAGGGAGATGCCGATGGGCACGTTCAGGAGCGGCTCCCTTCCGGCGCCGCCCCAGATGGCGGTCAGGGTCCCCGTCGGGCCGTAAATCAACACCCGGTGGGCCTCGGGGTCGGTGACGTAGACGTTGCCGGCGTCGTCCACCGCCAGGTAGGGCTTGTTCAGCACCGATTCACCGGCCCAGCCGCTCACCGGCCACTGGGCCAGGAACTTAAAGCCTGGGTCGAACTTCTGGACCCTCCGGTTCCAGGTATCGGCCACGTAGACGTTGCCCTCCCGGTCCACGGCGATGCCCACCGGCTCGCTGAACTGCCCCTCCAGCTCGCCCCGAGAGCCGTACTGTGCCAGGAACTGACCATTGGAGTCAAACTTCTGCACCCGCTTGTTCCCAGTGTCGGTGACCAAGAGGTTCCCATCCCGGTCGATGGCGATGGCCCGGGGGCCGTAGAAGCCTCCCGGCTGACCCCCCGCCACCCCCCTGGTGTCCACATTAGTGCCCCATTTGGCCAGAAACCTGCCCGAGGGGTCGAACTTCTGGATGCGGTGGTTCCAGGTGTCGGCCACGCAGACGTTGCCCTCCCGGTCCACGGCGATGCCCCATGGCTCATTGAACTCCCCGTCACCGTTGCCCCGGGAGCCCCATCCGGCCAGGAATTTGCCCGAGGGATCGAACTTTTGCACCCGGTGGTTCATGGTGTCCAGCACGTAGACGTTACCCAGGCGGTCCAGGGCCAGGTTCCGGGGCTCGTTGAGCTGGCCGTCCGCCGTCCCCTTGGCGCCGAAAGTCAACAGCACCTGCGGCTCTTGGTACTTGCCCGAGGTCTGGTCCTCTGGCGCCACCGGGGCGTGGCGAAGCGGCACGCTGGTCCCCAGCCAGAGGGCGGAGACCAGGTCCTTGCGCACGTACATGGCGAAGTTGTGCACCAGGGGCCAACTGGAGGTGGAGGCGCTATACTGCCGAAACATGAAGATGTTCCACGCATCCTGGCGCGTGGCCGGGTCCAGGAGATTGGCGACGATGTTCTCCCTGGTCAGCGACATGTAGTCCTGGACCGGCCACCAGATCAGCCGGTACTGGAAGCGTGTGTAATTGGCCAGGAAAGGCTTCAGCTTAGCCTCATTGTTGGGCCCCACGATGACCACCGGGGCATCGGTGGGCCTGGTCAGGGACTCCCCGGTGAGGAACTGCTGGTTACGGTAGCGCCGCAGGTACCAAACGAAGGGCCAGGAGGACTCGTCATCGTAGGCTACCTTCATCTCCCGATCGCCCACCAGCTTGGCGGAGATGGCGTCCACCTGCCGGGCGGCCAGGGGCACGTCGGGGGTTCCCTGGGCATACACGATCATCTCCCGGGCGCTGTCGCCCAGTCGGAAGCTGGCGATCCAGGCCGCCCGGAAGGTGAAGGGGATAGCCAGGACGAATCCAACCAACAGGGTTATCCTGAGGCTACGCTCCCATCCCAGGCGCAGGGCGTACCAGGCTATGGCCGAGGCCAGGACGGCCAGGAGCACGGTGAAGGCCAGCCACTGCAAGGCCTCGGCCTGCCGGGCTATTGGCACCCCGCCCAGGTCCGGTCGGGTCCTGGTCCACCCGAACAGCACCAGGATGGTAGCGGGGATCAAGGCCGCCAGGTAACCGCCCCCATCGTCCCAGAGGGCTCTCCAGTCTACGTCCCGGACCACCCGGTTCAGGAACCACCCCGAGAGTACGATAAGCGGCAAGGCGATGTGGATGGTGAGCCAGGGCATCTTCTCTCCCGCCCAGGAGTAGATGACGAAGCTCAAGAGGGACCAATGAACAGCAAAGGCGGGGAAAAGCGGCGTATCCGGGGAGAGATGGTGGCCTTCCTCCGGAGCTGAGGCGTCCCTCCAGCCTCGGGCCAGGAGGTATACCGTCCCCAAGAGGGCCAGCATCAAGGGCAGGAATTCGTACAAGGTCACAAGGATAAGGTAGTAATACCATGGCTGGCCACCCCGGGCCACCCCGTGCTGAGAAAGCCAGTAGCTCAGGGCTCCCACGGTGCCGGTGGCCAGGCCCGCCATATTGGTGAAAAGGGTGGTATATAGAGGCACGATGATCGCCAGGAGGATGACCACGCAGGCCGAAATGGTTGACACGTCGATGGACAACAGGGCCTCGGCCAGGGGCCTGGCCCCTTTACGGGCTAACTCCACCATTAGCGCCATTACCAGAAAAGTGAGCAAGATGAAGCCCGTGATGTAGGTGAGCTCGTGGCTGGAGAAGGCGATGGCGAAGGCGCCGGCCCCCAGATAGATCCATAGGCGTCTCCGGTCGTCCAGGAAGCGAAAAAAACAAACCACCAGGGCCATGGTCCCCGCCAGGGCGAAGATGTCGTGGCGCAGGCCTCGGGAGTAGTACAGGATCGAGGGCGAGATCACGATCAGAAAGGCGGTGAAGGGTGCCCCGGCGCGACCCAGGAAGCGCCGCAGGAAGAACGGCATCCCCACCAGTAGCAAGCCAAAGATGGCCGGGGACAGCATGGCGGTGTAGTCCGAATCGCCGAACAGGAAAAACATCAGGGCCGTGGCGTGATACAGGAGCGGGCCGTGGTAGGTGGGGTTGTGCTTGTAGTCCAGGCGGCTGAAGAGCGTGTACGACCAGTTGGCGTGGATGCCCTCGTCGTGGCTAAAGGCCCGGTCACCCAGGTCCCAGAACCGGGTGAAGAGGGCAATGACGATGATCGTCACGTACAGGGCCGCCTCCCATGTGATTGGGATCGGCCCCAGTATCCGCCGGTCCAGGATGGATTCGGTCTTTTGGATATGGTCAGAATTCTTCATAGTAGATCCTTCGTTCGGCATTGGCCCATGCTGGGCCTGCTATTGCCCCAGGGTCACGTACAGCACCACCTGCTTCGCTTCAATGGGCTTCTCCCCCGCGCGGTGCAAGAGCCAGTTCAGCCAGTCCTCACCCGGGGAGATCCCTGGCGACCAACCGGCGCTCAGGTTGTATCTCTGTAGAGCGTAGCCGGGCCAGTCCCGGGGCGCCTGGCCTGGCCTCTGTTGTTCAGGAGTTGAACTCCTGAACAACACCAGGACCAGGGCCGCCGAGGGCTCCACGGGCACCCGGGCCCACTGCACGTGGCGGTAGTCCCGCAGGTACCAGGCCACCACCGGCCCCAGCCGGCTATCGGCCAGGAGCGGCGCGTCGGCCTCGCCCAGGGCACTGGCCTGCTCCTTCAGCTCCCGCATCATGACCGACACGTCCGCCAGGGTGGGCGCCAGCGTCAAGGGCTCCCCGGGGCTGGCCGAGCGTTGGGTGTTCAGGAGCCAACTGGTTCGCACCCCGAAGGCCGAGAGGAATACCACCACGGCCAGGCCCAGGGCTATAGCTGTGCCCCGGGCCTGGAGTCGCCAGACGTACCAGCCGGTGGCCGCCAACATTACGGCGAAGACCGGCAGGAAGAGACAGACCAGCTCCACGTTGCGCAAGAGTCTCTCCAACGAGACGAAGCGCCCGCCCAGGAAAGGCGCCTGGTTGGCCTTCGCCACCACCGCCACCAGGTCTAGGCTAAGCAGTAGAAACAAACAGGCGATGTCTTGGGCCTTTCCGCCACCTTCCAGGAGTGCCGCCAGGAGCCTATTCAGGAAGCATGCCGACAGAAGCGAGAGCGGAACCAGCAGCAACAGCACGTCGCCGGGGTCCTTCCGGCGACCCAAAAGGAGCGCCGTCAGGACTACCAGCAGCCAGAGAGCCAAGAGGGTCTCCCAGGAGCTCGCTGATCGCTTCAGCGCCTCCCCGGGGCGGGCACGCCTCCGGGCCAGCCATTTCGCCCCCAGCCAGCTCAGGCTCAGGAGG
>JACQYG010000300.1 GCA_016208345.1 Chloroflexota bacterium | reverse complement strand
CGAAGGAGGTGCTGTCCAACTCCAGGGCCCGGCGACAGAAGCGGGCCACCTGAGCGTTGTCGCCCCGAACCACGTACGCGTCAGCCAGGGTTAGGCTTTTCTCCACTGCCTCCTCCACCCGGCCAGCTTCCACCAGGGTTTCCAGGAGCCAGTGATGGGCAGGCAGATAGCCGGGCAACCGTTGGATGACATCGTAGCACTCGCCGATGGCCGCCAGAAAAAGCCTGTCCCGGCGGTACTCCCGATTGGCGATCAGGGCCGCCATTGCCCCGTCAGAATCCGTCAATTCCAGGGCCTGGGCCAGGCCGAGTGGCATCAGATCTGGAGGCCACCCCTCCAGCCGTTGACGTGCTTGAGCGACTTTGCCCTCCTGCTCGGCCAAAGCCAATCCAGCCCCCACCTTGGCCGCCATCTCCAGGAGCCTTTGGCGATCACCTCGGGAGAGATAATAGTCAGCCAGGCCCTCACATACCTCGGCCAGGGCATCCGGCTGGTGCAAGGACTCCGCTCCAAGGAAGGCAAGCTCCAGGGCCCGGGCGTAGCTGGCAAAGGCCGGGCCAAACTGGCCCAAGCCTTGCTGGCACTGGCCCAGGGCGTACAGGCTGGGAGCAGCATAGGCGGGGTCCAAGGCGGACTCGGCCAGTTGCTCGACGGCCTGAGCAAGCTGGCCCGCCTGTTGGTAGAGAAGGCCCAGGTTATAGTGAAGCTCCACCTGTCCAGCGCCCAGGCCCAAGGCCTCCTGGTACGCTTCGATCGCTTCCTTGACCCTGCCCTGGGCCTGAAAGTCCACAGCCTGCCGGATGACCGCCTGAATCCGTTGCAGGGCCTTCGCCTCTTCCGGAACGGCCTCGGTCTCCAGATGGGGCACCTCGGGGGGCGCCTCCAGGAGCGTCTCAGCCAATCTGGCCAGGGCCTCCTGCGCGGCGGCCTCGGCCACCGCCGGCCCCCTCACCGCCGCCGGCACCTCTGGCCCCGGGGCTGCGGGCTCGGCGACCTGGGCCTTCTCCCGGCGCAGGGTTTCCAGCATGGACCGCGCTTCCTGGCAGGCCGTATCCAAGGCCATCGCCTCCTGGCAGGCCTCGGTGGCCTGGTCTAACTGGCCCTGCCCCTGGTACAGCCTGCCGGCCGCCAGGAACTCGGCCACGGCGTCCTGGAGCCGACCAGCCTCGCCGTAGGCCCGGCCCAGGGTACAGCGCAGGGAGGGGTTCTGGGGGTCCAGTTGCACCGCCTTTTCCCACGCCCCCAGCGCCAGGCTGGCCCAACCCTGCCGGTAGTAGGCATCGGCCAGCGCCGCCTGGGATGCCGCCGCGGCCACTGGTTGCCCCAGATTTTCCTGGATATCGGCCAGTTGAGCAAGGCTAAAGAGGTCGCCGGCGGCCAGGCCCACCGCCTTCTTGTACTCCGCCGCGGCCTCCGCATGTCTTCCCAGCATAGAGTAGGCCAGGCCCAGGCTGGAGTGGGCCATGGGCTCGTTGGGGAAATCAGCCACCGCCCGGTGGAACTGGAGCACCGCCTCCTGCCAGCGATCCTCCCAGCCGCTGTTGAAACCATCGCGCAGGGTCTCTTCGAACGATACCTTTTTACCCGCCAAGGCCTTTCACTCTGCCCTCAATCAAGATCATTGACAAGGAAAAAGGCGGCCCGTTCCAGGGCCGCATTCTTTTCTAGTAAAGAAGCGGAAGAGTCCACCTATCCGAGAGCAAACCACTTTCGCCTAGCTCTTGCCGGCCAGCAAGAGAGCCAGCACCGCCTTCTGCGCGTGCAAGCGATTCTCGGCCTGCTCGAAAACGACAGAATGAGGCCCGTCCATGACCTCGTCGGTGATCTCCTGACCCCGGTGCGCGGGCAGGCAGTGCATCACCAGGACCTGTGGTTTGGCCTGGGCTACAAGATTGGCGTTCACCTGATACGGGGCGAAGATGCCCTTTCTGGCCTCGGCCTCGGCCTCCTGGCCCATGCTGGCCCAGGTATCGGTGTAGATGACGTCGGCGTCTCTCACCCCCGACCAGGGGTCGTTGGTCAGTGAGATAGTGGCGCCAGTGTCCTTGGCAATGGCCCGGGCCTTGTCTACGATAATCGCCTTTGGGCCTTTGGCTCGTAGCCCGCTGGGGTGGCCACCGTCACGTGCATTCCAGCCAGCGCCCCACCCAGGAGCAAGGAGTGAGCCACATTGTTGCCATCGCCCACGAAGACGAGCTTAAGCCCTTGGAGGGAACCCCGGTGCTCCACAATGGTGAAGAGGTCAGCCAGCCCCTGGCAAGGATGGCTCAGGTCAGAAAGCCCGTTGATCACCGGCACCGGGGAATACTCCGCCAGGAGCTCCACATCTCGATGGGCGAAGACCCGGGCCATGATGCCGTCGGTCATGCGGCCCAATACCCGGGCCACGTCGGGGACCGACTCCCGCTGGCCCAGTTGTATCTCGTTGGGGGAAAGGTACATGGCGTGCCCGCCCAGTTGGAGCATGCCCACCTCGAAGGACACGCGGGTGCGCAAGGAGGGTTTCTGGAAGATCATGCCCAGGGTTTTGCCTGCCAGGATCGGCTTGTTACCACCGCGCTTCCATTCGTCCTTGAGTTCGCGGGCCTTGTTCAGTATCAGCCAGAGTTCCTGGGGGGTGAGATCGCCCAGGCTGACCAGGTCCTTCTTCACCGTTTCCTCCCCTTGGCAAAAAGCGCACGCGTAGATTACCACAATCGAGGGGTGATTTCAAGTAGAGACGCTGCCCATTACCTTCCCCTGCTGGCTCTGGCTGTACTCGGAGGTGTCCAAACCAACCTCAGCAATTGTCCGGAAAGGTGGCCGTCCCTAATAAAATCCCCCCAATTCTTTCCCTCCTTTAGGGTCACGAAGACATTAGCCTTTCGTTGCAAAGCCGGTTCGCGCACCGCCTATGCCGAGGCAAAGCCCGCTTGAGGTTGACGATGGCACCGCCGGGGCCTGCCAGAAGGCCACCGCCCCGTACCCTACCACTTGATCCCGATCACCGCAAGGGGTATCGCCGGAATTGGCATACTTGAGAAGCGCCGCCTGATTGGCCCCCAGGCCCCTGGCAGCCATCATCGCCGTGAGGATGGGGCCCTCGCCACAGGCACAGGTGGCCAGGTAGGTCACGTTGCGTCGCTCCTGCTCTTGGATGGTGCGCCGGAACCTCTCTGGGTTCATGGTCAAGATCGCCCGAGGGTCGCCGCATCCACCTGGCGGGCGTCATCGTAGGAAGGATAGTGGGACAGGTCAGAGCTGGCAATAATCAGTGATCGCTTCCCGGCCAGCACCTTCACCAGGACATCGCTCAGAGCATGGGTATTCTCCAGCGACGGCTCACCCACGATGATAGGGACGATCTTGCAACCAGGCAAAAGACGTTGCAGGAAGGGCAACGCCACCTCAATAGAATGCTCGTCGCGATGCACGCTGCGCTCAAAGACCAGGTGTTGGGGGTCAGCAGCCAGGAGTTGGGCAGCCAATTCCTCATCTACAGGCACCAGACCCAACGGGGTTTGGAAAGCCCCCTTCGCGTAGACCGAAACCTTGCGGAAATTGGGGTCGGCGTGGTTGGTTGCCACCACAATGACGGCCTCATATATCACCCCACGGATTTGATGGAAGGCGTAGGCCGCCACCTGCCCGGAAAAGACGTAGCCAGCGTGGGGTACGATGAGGGCG
>JACQYG010000299.1 GCA_016208345.1 Chloroflexota bacterium | reverse complement strand
TGCGGGCAGCGGGTCACGCAGGTCTGGCAGGAGGCGCAGAGCCACGGGGTGATGCTGTCCAGGGCGCGCTGGTCGCGCCACAGTTGCAGGGAGCGCATCACCTGGTTGGGAACAAGGTCCATCTCGTCGGCCACCGGGCAGCCCGAGGTACACTTCTTGCACTGGTAGCAGAGATATACGTTCTCGCCCAGCTCGCCTCGGATGGCCCCGGCCAGTTCTTTACTAGTAAAGAAAGTCATACCCTCGACTCCAGAAATTGGGGATAAGCGGGCATCCCCCTTACAAATTAGAACGCGGGCCTGGGCAGAAGGCCGGCCTTTTTGGTGATCTCTGGCACCGCCTCTCCCCATCCCACCGCCATGATGTGCACGCCGGCCAGGATCTTTACCTGCTGGTGCAGCCCCAGCTCCCGCACCATCCTCATCCACTCGGCGAATCTAGGGACGTTGTAGACGATCTGGGTTTGGATGAAGTCGGCGCCGGCCTTCACCTTCTTGCCCAGGCGCAAAGCCCGGAAATCGAAGGGGTCGGCGAAGGGGTTCTCGGCAGCGCCCAGGAAGAAGCGGGGCTCCAGGGCGATGTCCTCGCCGCACTGGAACTTCTTCTCGTCCCGCATGGCACGCATCATCTGTACGAGCTGGATGGAATCCAGGTCGAAGACGTTCTTAGCCTGGGGGTGATTGCCGAAGACCTGGTGGTCGCCGGTGAGACACAGAAGGTTCCGGGCGCCCAGGGCATAGGCACCCAGGAGATCGCTCTGCATGGCGATGCGGTTGCGGTCCCGGCAGGTCATCTGGATGACCGGCTCCAGGCCCAGTTGCACCAGAATGGCCCCGGAGGCGATGCTGGACATGCGGACGATGGCCGTCTGGTTGTCGGTGATGTTGACGGCATCCACGTAGCCCTTGAGGATCGCGGCCTTCTTTTTGATGACTTCGGCGTCGGCGCTCTTGGGCGGGCCCAGCTCACCGGTGACGGCAAAGGCGCCGCTCTCGAGTATCTTCTCCAGGTTGCTTCCTGCTCTCACTAATAACCCTCCCTGACCATCTGGCGTCTAAAGGAGAAAGGGAGTTGGGGTGCTAGGGTGCTCCCTTGCTCCCTTGCTCCCCTGCTCCCCTGCTCAAAGGGCGCAGGTCTTCCCGGACGATGCGCTTTGGCCCCCCTGCCCGGCCGGTGGACCAGTCCTTGGCCGGCATGATCTCCAGCATGTTATCGAGCAGGCCCAGTTCCTTAAGCCGTTGGTAGATCTGGTCCCAGGCGCACTCCACGTCGTCGGAGATCTCGCACTTGCCCTCGTGGGAGCCACCACAGGGGCCGTTCAAGAGGCTCTTGGAGCACCGGGCGATGGGGCAAATGCCGCCGGTCTTGTCCAAAACACAGTTGCCGCAGGCAGCGCAGTTCTCCTTCCAGACCCCTTGCTCCACCGGGTAGCCCAGGAAAGCGGTGTTAAGCCCAGGGAGTAGGCGCTTGCCCCGGAAGCGCTCGGCCATGGTCTGCACGCCGATGCCGCAGGCCAAAGAAAGGACCACGTCAACCTGCTGGACCTGCTCGGCGATGGCCTCGATGTATTCCCACTCGCACTGGCGCTGGACGGTGGCCTCCCGGATGTCCTTGGGGTCTCCGTCCACCTGAAAGGCCATACGCAGAGAGGAGGCCAGGATGCCCACCTCTTTCTCGCCACCGGCGAAGCAGACGGTGACACAGGTGCCGCACCCGGCGATGAGTACACTTTGATAGTTGGCCAAAAGTCCCTTGATCTCCTCCAGAGGCTTTTGCTGGGCAATGATCATGCCTGGTCCTCCACACTACTTTTCACTTGCTGCCGATCATGCCGCAGAGGATCTCCGCTGCCCCGCAATGCTCGCATTCGATCTGAAAAGTGGTATGCTCGATGTGATACTTGCGCTCCAGGAGTTCCCGCACCTTGGCCAGGATCTGGTTGGAGCCGGTTATCATCATGTCGTCGATCAGGAGGTGCCCGCTCATGGCATAGAGGCCCGAGGTGATGCTCCACACGTGCACGTCGTGGAGGTCGCGAACCCCCTCCACGCCCAGCACCTCCTCCACCATCTCCGGCAGGTCCAGGGCCTTGGGCGTGGCCTCCAGGAGGATGTCCACCGACTCCGTGATCAGGCGGAGGGCCCCGAAGATGATCAATAGCCCGATACCCACGCTCAGGAGCGGGTCGATGAGATACCATCCGGTAAAGATGATCACCAGGCCACCGATGATGACGCCCACCGAGGAGACCGCGTCCCCGAGCACGTGGAGCATGGCCCCCCGGATATTCAGGCCTCCGCCGGCGTCGCCCAGGAGCCAGGCCGCCAGGAGGTTCCCCAGGAGGCCGATGGTGGCTATGACGAACACCTCCAGGCCCTTGACCGGTTCCGGGGCCTGCAGGCGCTGGTAGGCCTCGTAGAATATCACGAGCGAGACAACGACCAGGGTCACCCCGTTGGCCAGGGCCGACAGGATCTCCAGCCGGTAGAATCCGAAAGTCCGGCGGTGGGTGGCAGGCCGGGTGGCGAAGCGGGCCGCCAGGTAACTGAACGCGAGAGCCACCAGGTCGGTCAGCACGTGGCCGGCGTCGCTCAAGAGGGCCAGGCTATTGGCCAGGAAGCCGCCCACCACCTCGGCCATCAGGATCCCGGCGGTGACCAGCAGGGCTATGGCCAGGCGTCGTTGCCCGTTGCCCTTGAGGAGAAGTTCTTTACTGGCAAAGGACTGGCCGCGGCTATCCATCGACGCCTGCCTTCACTGGCATCTTTTTTAACGGGGTGGGGCCTAAGGCTCTCACTTTTTCCGTCATCTCCCGGGCGATCTGGGCGAACCTGGGCCCCTCTGCCGAGGACAGGTTATACATCTCCAGGCGCCCGCCCCCGATGCCGATCTGGTCCAATAGCCCCTTCAAGTACCTGACTCGCCGTTTGGCGCTCACATTACCTTCCAGGTAATGGCATTGGCCCTCCAGTCAGCCCGCCACGAAGACGCCGTCAGCGCCCTGCTCGAAGGACTTCAGCACGTAGAGGACGTCCAGCTTGCCGGTGCACGGCAGCTTGACGATCTTCACGTTGGGCGGGTAGGAGAGGCGCATCACCCCGGCCAGGTCTGCGGCGGCGTAGGCGCAGTAGTGGCAGGCGTAGGCAACGATCTCCGGCTCGAACTCGCCTGAGTTCATGCACAAACCTCCGCGAACAGGGCCTCGGTCTTGGCCAGGACCTGTTCGTCGCGATAGTGTAAGAGCTGTATGGCCTTGGCCGGGCATTCCGCCGCGCACACCCCACACCCCTGGCACTGGGCCACGGCGATCTCGGCCGCCCCCAGGAGGCCGCCCACGCCGCGTTTCTCCGGATTGATGCGGGGCACCTTGTACGGGCATACACGCATGCAGGTGAGGCAGCCCATGCATCTGGTCTCGTCCACCACCGCCACCACGCCGCCCACCATGAGCTGGGGCTTGGAAAGGATCGTGGCGGCCCGGGCCGCCGCGGCGTAGCCCTGGGCGATGGACTCGCTCAAGAACTTGGGATAGTGAGCCGAGCCACAGAGGAAAATGCCTTCCGAGGCGAAGTCCACCGGCCGGAGCTTCACGTGGGCCTCCAGGAAAAAGCCCTCCCGGGTCTGCGGTATCTTGAACAAGGGCGCTAAGCTGTCGGCGCCCTCCGAGGGCACCAGGGCGGTGGCCAGCACCAGGAGATCCGCCGAGAGCTCCAGCTCCTCCCGGAGCACCGGGTCGGTCACCTTCACCGTAAGCCGGCCAGCGGATTCGGCCACTTGCGGTGGGGCGGCATC
>JACQYG010000027.1 GCA_016208345.1 Chloroflexota bacterium | reverse complement strand
TCAACTACGCCTGGCCCACGGCAGAGATCGCGGTCATGGGTCCGGCGGGGGCGGTGAACATCCTGTTCACAGAGGAGATAGAAGCATCGCCCACCCCAGAGGAAACCCGCCAGCGCCTGATCCAGGAATACCGTGACAAGTTTGCCAACCCCTACATGGCCGCAGCCCGCGGCTACATCGACGACGTCATCGAACCCCGGGAGACCCGTCCCAAGCTGATCCAGGCTTTGGAGATGCTCAAGAACAAGCGCGACACCAACCCACCCAAGAAACACGGGAACATCCCGCTTTGAGGCGCTATGGATTTTCGATTGTAAATTTCCGATCTAAAATCGCAAAACGAAAGTTCATTTGCTGATGGTCAAATCGAAAATCGCAAATCCAAAATCGAAAATCCACACTGGTAAAGAAAAGCCCCTTGGCATCACTGACACTGTCCTGCGCGATGCCCATCAGTCGCTCCTGGCCACCCGCTTGCGGACCGAGGATATGCTGCCGATCAGCGAAAAACTGGACGCCGTGGGCTTTCACTCGCTGGAGGTATGGGGCGGCGCCACGTTTGACTCGGCCCTGCGCTTCCTGAACGAGGATCCCTGGGAAAGGCTGCGTCAGTTGAAGCAGCACTTCAAAAAGACCCGTTTGCAAATGCTCTTGCGGGGTCAGAATGTCGTGGGCTACCGTCACTATGCCGACGATGTGGTGGAACGCTTCGTGGTGAAGGCCAGGGAAAACGGCATTGACATCTTTCGCATCTTCGACGCGCTCAATGACACCCGGAACATGCGCTGGGCCATGCAGGTAGCCAAGCGTGAAGGGGCTCACGTGCAGGCCGCCATCTGCTACACCATCAGCCCGGTCCACGATGTTGATCTCTACTTGCGGCTGGCCCAGGAGCTGGTGGACCTGGGGGCTGACTCCCTATGCATCAAGGACATGGCTGGCCTGATCGAGCCCTACGTCGCGTATGACCTGGTCAAACGCCTCAAAGAAACCATACCGATACCGGTTCAGCTTCACTCCCACTACACCAGCGGAATGGCCTCATCGGCCTATTTGAAGGCCGTGGAGGCGGGGGTAGACGTAGTGGACACGGCCATCTCCACCATGTCCCTGGCCTCCTCCCAACCGCCCACCGAGAGCATCGTGAGCATGCTCAAGGGCACGCCTTTCGGACATCGCCCGGTACTTCGGCGAGGTGCGCAAGAAGTACCGGGCCTTTGAGGGCGAGCTCGTCGGGGTGGACACCAACGTGCTGACCTATCAGATACCCGGCGGCATGATCTCCAACCTGGTATCCCAGCTCCGGGAACAAAACGCCGTGGACCGCTTGCCCGAGGTGCTCCAGGAGGTGCCGCGGGTGCGACAGGAATTGGGCTATCCCCCACTGGTGACTCCCACCAGTCAGATCGTGGGCACCCAGGCCGTGCTGAACGTGCTTTTGGGCGAGCGCTACAGGGTCATCCCCAAAGAGGTGAAGGCCTACGTCAAAGGGCTTTACGGCAGGTCCCCGGGGCCTATCGACCACGAGATCAAGCGCAAGGTCATAGGTGACGAGGAGGTCATCGCCTGCCGCCCAGCAGATGTTCTCTCTCCAGAGCTGAACAAGGCAGCCGCCGAACTAGGCGATCTGGCCCGCAGTGAGGAGGACGTCATATCCTATGCCCTCTTCCCCCAGGTAACCAGGGAATACCTGAGTCAGAACAGTCGTGGCCAGGGTCCCAGCAAAGAGATCGTCGCGGCCATCGCCGCGGCCATATCGCCCACTGCCGCCAAGCCGACGGCTCCACCATCACCCGCTGACTTCTCACCCTGGAGAACGGCCGGCCGGCAGGCACAACTGGCTCGCTGGAGGGCACTCTTGCTATGAAGCTGCGCATCGGCGAACTGGAATACGATGTGCAAACCAGGCCTGGTACGGTGACGGTCGATGGCGTCGCCTTCAAGGTCCAGATAGAGAACAGCGCCAACGTCGCCACGATTACGGTGAACGGCAGGCCGTATAAAGTTGAGGTCGGCGGAAAGAGCAACTCTGGCTATTCCGTTTTGGTTGACGGAAAAGCCTACCAGGTTCTACTAAGCAAGGCGGTTAGGGAGGGGCAGGCCCCCCCCTTTGCCATCAACGCCGGGGCCCACCGGGCTCCCGACTCTTTGCTAAAAGGGAAGTCAGTCACGGCGCCAGGCGCCGTGGCAGCCCTGATGCCGGGCAAGGTAGTCGCAGTCAAGGTCCAGGCGGGTGACCAGGTGGAGGCTGGGACCGTGCTTCTGGTCCTGGAGGCCATGAAGATGGAAAACGAGATCAGGGCACCCCAGAGTGGCAAGATCGCCTCCATCCTGGTGACCGAGGGGACCAACGTGGACAAAGGAGAGCCCCTGATCGTGTTGGAGTGAGCTGATGGCTGAGGAGCGGGCGTCCATCGAGAGGTCGAAAGAGAAATGGCAAAATGAGACGTTAGAACCAGCCCTCAGGCGTGCCCCGGAGCGGCAGGAACGTTTTGAGACCAGCTCTGGCATCCCGGTGGAGCGCCTGTATACGCCCGCCGACACGGCGGCCGACTACACTGGGCTGGGCTTCCCCGGCATCTACCCCTTCACCCGGGGCATTCAGCCCACCATGTACCGGCGCCGGCTGTGGACCATGCGCCAGTACGCCGGCTACGCCTCCGCCCAGGAATCAAACCGCCGCTACCGCTACTTGCTGGAGCAGGGCCAAACGGGCCTTTCCGTGGCCTTCGACCTGCCCACCCAGCTCGGCTTCGATTCCGACCACCCCCTGGCGGAGGGAGAGGTGGGGAAAGTGGGGGTGGCCATCTGTTCCCTGGAGGACATGGAAACGCTCATGGAGGGCATCCCGCTTGACAAGGTGAGCGTCTCCATGACCATCAATGCCACTGCCCCCGTGCTCCTGGCGATGTACGAGGCCCTGGCCAGGAAGAGAGGGTTCCCGCTGGCGGCGCGTTCCGGGACAATTCAAAACGACATCCTGAAGGAGTACGTCGCCCGCGGGAC
>JACQYG010000282.1 GCA_016208345.1 Chloroflexota bacterium | reverse complement strand
GATGAATAGCCCGGAGCACGTGGCCAATATCCTGCGACCCGAATTCCGCCGGGTGGGCATCGGCGTCATCACCGACGGGATCCATGGTTCCATGTTCACCCAGGACTTCACCAACTAGAAAACTGAATCGCCATCGAATCACCACTCAATCACTGCCATACAACTCCTGGTAGATCAGATAGACCTGATAGACGACCTTCACGTACAACTGCGTCTCCGAGAATCGTATGTCTTCCACAAACAGATCCTCGTCACCGATCTCCTGATGGTTGGCCCATTTGAAGACGTTCCCCAAACCGCCGTTGTAGGCAGCCAAGGCCCCGTAGATGTTCCCGTCCAGTTCCCGAAGCTGCTCGCCCAGGTACCAGGTGCCGAACATGATGCTGATGTAGGGGCGGTCCAGGTCTTCCAGGACGAAGTCTTCTTTCCCCAATTTCTCGGCAATATATTGGCCCGTGGACGGTATGACCTGGGTGAGGCCCCGGGCCTGGGCCATGGATATCGCTGCGGGCTCAAAGCGGCTTTCCTGCCAGATCAGGGCAAAAAACCAAAGGGGGTCGAGATTGTATCTTGCTGCCTCTGGCACCACCAGGTCACGGTAATAGACCGGGTATATCAGCTTGCGCAGGTGCCTGGGCGCTGAATCGTTATCCTTGTCCGGTGCTAATTTAACTATGCCCTCGGCGCAGCCCTGGGAGAGGCGATACAGGCCCTTCTCCTGAAAATACCGGGCCATCTGATACAGGGCCACCGGGTCGCCCCCATACCTGGCGGTGACCATGGAGAACTCGTCCCTGGCCTCCTCGGTTAAGCCCCAGGTCGCCAAAGCCTCTCCGCGCCGGAAATGCAGGTCCCCCCGCCATGTTTCTCCCTGGTTCGAATCCAGGTTAACGGCCGGATCGCTATGCCAGGTGGTCAACCACAGACGAAAGGCCTCTTTCTCCTGGGGAAGGTCCATAGCCAGCGCGGGCGAAACCGTGGGTCCCTTTGGAGAGACGTCATACTGCCCTTTCAGGAACGCCTGCGCTCGCCGGGTGTAGTAGTCTTTGGATGGGATTTCCAGAGCAAGGGCAAACTTCTCTCGAGCTGTCTCCGGCTGGCCTGAAAGCAACAAGGCCTTGCCCAACCAGAAAAGGGCTTTGCTGCGCAACTCAGATCGTGGGTATTGCTCCAGAAGCTGCTGCCAGGCCTGGCTTGCCAGAGCGTAGTTCGGCCTGCGGCCGCGCAGGTAGGCCAATCCTCGCCGGAACAGGCCCTTTTCTTTGTATTTCCCGGCTGGGAAAAGTTGGGTGATCTGGCGGTAATCCTCTAAGGCCGGCCCCCAACGTCTCTGGTCCTCCAGGAGTTCTGCGGCCTCCCACAAGGCAACCTCGGCATGGGGGCTCGAGGGATGTAACTGGGCAAAGCGGTGATAGGTGGCTACAGCGCCCGCCAGGTCTCCGGACCATTCCTGGGTGCGAGCCCTTTCCAGCCAGGCATCGCCGAATCGCGAGCCTCCGGGGAATCGGGCGATGAGCTCATCGAACTCCCTGAGCGCTTGAACGTAGTTGCCGCTGCGTTTTTCGGTCAAGCCCAGGTAGTAGCTGGATTCCGGCCCGGCCACCGAGGCGGCCTGTCGCAACACCTGCCGGGCGGAGTCATAATCGCGGTTGAAGTAGTATACCTGGGCCCGCTGCAAAGGTGGAATGCTGCCTGGCGCAAGCTTCTGCGCCTCCAGGACGCTCAAGCGAGCGAAGGGGCTCCCGAGATAGGCCGCAGCCGAGGATTTGAAGTGCTCCAGAGCCGGTGCCGTTTTCCCCCAATCGCGGTACGTAGTGCCCAGCTCATGCTCTACCTGGGCACGGTACCAGTTACTCCGGGATTTTCTCAGTATCTGATCATACTGCTCCACGGCCAGTGCGTATTCCTTGACTCGTTGGTATGAAGCAGCCAGTTTTTCCCTGGTCCGGAATTCTTGCGCGAGGGGGAGCTCGGCGTCCTCCAGGGCTTTTCGGTATTCCTCGATGGCCCCCCGATGCTGGCCCATTCCGGAATACACGTCGCCCAGGAGGTCACTCAGGTAAGCGGCGATCTCGGGGCGCGCCTGGCGGCAAGCCTGATAATTGGCCGCGGCCTTTTCCCATTCTTTCAATTTCGCGTAGCTCTGGCCCAGCGCAAATCGGGCCTCAGGCACCCGCGGGTCGTCGGGCGAAGCGGCCAGAAAGCGGTTCAATTCCTCCACTGCCAGGGAGGCCTTGCCGGCTTGCAGGTAGGTCTGGCCCAGCCCCAATCGGGCGGAGAGAGCCTGGGAGGTGGCGGGAAAGCCATCAATGATGACCCTGAATCCTTTGATAGCCGCGTCGAAATCACCATTCCGCCGAGAGCTTTCGGCCTGGCTGAGTAAAGGAGCTGGATCCGGAGTGGGGGTGGGAGCCGCAGTGGGTGTAGGGATGGGCGTCGAGGTGGGAGGGATTAAGACCCTAGCTGTGGTGGGCCAGCCGGGAGGGCCTAGCAAAAACCAGAGTTCGATCCCCAGGCCCAGCAAAGCCAGGAGGATCAGTATCAGGTAGCCCAGTTCCTCGGAGGTTATGTGGAGTCTTCTCTTCATATTTGACGGGACTCAGTAGAAAATCGTCGTGATCGCCGGCTCGAAGAAAGCCTGGTATGAGCCATCGCGGGCGCCTCGGCAGACCGGGGAGATGAGACATCGCCCAGGGCAGGTTACGTGGAAGGATTCCATTACACTGCAACCGGAGCGGTCGCACTGGCTACAGCGCGGCGGGCGGGAGTAGTGGCAGCAGCTCCGGCCCAAGGTCCAGAAGATCTCGTCCAGGCGGAACACGTCCAGGTCTGAGGCCTTCTCCACCTCTTTGTAAGCTAACTTGACCGCCTCACGGACCTCGTCCTCCTCCCCCGGGGACGCCTCCTGTCTTTCCTTGAGTTTCCGCTTGAGGCCGGATTCACACACATCAACCATCCCCGACCGTAGGGCTACCCGCAGGAGGTGATAGTCAACCGGGATGTAAAGATTCTCTTTATCCTTTATCGCGTAGTGACCTTGCGCCGAGAGGAATTTGAGCAAGACGAAGGCTTTCTTGAAGTGCGGATCGCGATAACCCCGAAAGTCCGCCAGCGCGCCCAGGAGGCCCATTCCGTGGCGGCGATGAAGATAGCCCTCCGAGGCGTCGAGCAGCTCTCGGGCACTGCCGCGGTAGCCGCTCAAAAGCCGCGCGGCCCCGTCGCGCAAGATCTCCGCCCTCTCCTGGCAGCGCGGCAGCAGGGTGTTGCCTGGCGAGCCGTCCAGGGAAAATACCGCCGCCAATCCCTCTGTGGTGATCTCGGCCAGGCGTGAGCTGGTGAAGAAGTCGGGCTCCACCTCCGCACGACGCCGGGCCAGGGCAAAGAAGAGATCGGCGCCGTGAAGGACGCGGCTGCCGATCTGGGCCTCCATGCCCTTGAAATCGAAAAGGAGCATGGAGAGGAAGAAGTAGTAGTCGGTCAGCCGGTCCGGTGGCAGGTCCGGGGAGGCCCGTTCCAGGGTGGCATAGGTCTTCGGGACGAGCCCTTGTTCACGAAGGAGTAGAGCGATCCTCTGGCATTGCTGGGCAGCAACCTTTACCCGTCGGTTTGGTCTCATGAGCTCCCGCCACAGTGCCTGGGAGCGGTCCCGAAGGGCCCTGACCTTCCTTTCACCATCGCCAAGAGCTCTCTTTACTAGTAAAGAAATTGGCTATTTCTTCGGTGCCAGCTCCGCCAGCTTCTTCAGATCCTGCTCCAGGGCCTTCATCTCCTCGCCGTAGCGGGCCCAGTCCCCGCCCCGGAGATATTCTTGGGCCTTGTTGTAATGATCGTTGGCCGATTGGATCAACCCGGCGACATCTCCGGCCGGTGCTGGGGTCGTCAGGGTCGGCGGCGCGGAAGGAAGGCCGGTGAATACCTTGGCCAGGGCCTCCTGGAAGGTGGGCTCCATGGCGATGCGATCCGAGACGGCCACGATCACCCGCTTGAGCTGGGGTATCTGGCCCTTCTCGGCCAGGAGGTACAGGGGCTGGATGTACAGAAGCGATTTCTCGATGGGGATCACCAGGAGGTTGCCCCGGATCACTCGCGACCCGGCCTGGCTCCATAGGGTGAGTTGGCCGGATATGACCGGATCCTGGTTTACCCGGGCCTCCACCTGGGCTGGCCCGTACACCAGTTTGTCCTTGGGAAAGCGAAAGACCACCCGCTTCCCGTAATCCGCGCCGTCGCTCTTCGCCGCCAGCCACGCTTCCAGGTTTTGCCGGTTGGCAGGGGTGAAGGGCAGCATGAGCATGAATTCGTCCTTGTCGCTGCCCGGCAGGCGCAGGAGGACGTAATAGGCCTCCATCTGCTGCTCTTTGCCCTGGACGGTCTCTCTGGGGATAGCCCAGAGATCCTCTTTGTTGTAGAAGACCTGGGTATCCTCCATATGATAGGTTCGGAATATCTCGGCCTGGATGTTGAAAAGGTCCTCGGGATAGCGGAAATGGGCCTTGAGCCCGGCTGGTATGGCGGAGACTGGCTGGAACAACTGGGGGAAGATGCCCCGATAGGCCCTGATCAAGGGGTCAGCCTCGTCAACGACGTAGTAGGTCACCTGGCCCTGGTAGGCATCGATGACCACCTTGACCGAGTTACGGATGTAATTGAGCCGCCCGTGGTACGGCTCGCTGTACGGGAAGCGGTCAGTATGGGTATAGGCATCCTGGATCCAATAGATCCTGCCCTCCACCACCACAGGATAGGGATCGTGATCGTAAAGGAGGAAAGGCGCGATTTCCTGGACCCGGGCCGAGATCTCACGGGTGAAGAGGATACGGCTTTCTGGGGTGATGGCGTCGGTCAGGATGATGTTCGCATCGCCGAAGCGCAAGGCGAAGGCCAGGCGACGCACCAGCGAATTCAAGGCCACCCCACCCCGGCCTTGGTAGGTGGTGAAGGCATTCTGCTCACCCAAAGGGTAGTCGAACTCCTTGGTCTTGGTATTGACGATCACGTAGTTGTCGGTTTTCTCGCCAAAATAGATCTCGGGGCGGTTGATCTTGGGCTCGCCCACTGGCGGTATGTTCTTGACCAGGAGGTTCGGCGAACCGTCGGGCAGGATATCGTTCACCGGTGTCATGGCCAGCCCGTAGCCGTGGGTGTAGATGAGACGCTGGTTGATCCAGGTCTGGGCCTTGTCTGTGAGCTTCTCCTGGGCCAGCTCCCGGACGCTGAGCATGACCTGGCGGTACTTACCGGCGATGTGGTAGCGGTCGACGTCTACATCTAGAAAGTCGTAATAGGGCCGGATGGTTTGCAGTTGTTCGTAGGTCTGCAAGAGAGGCCGGTAGTCCCAGAGCCGGATGTTGGCGATGGTGTCAGAGCTTTTCTGGATGTCCTGGGCGCTGGGCGAGTCCTCGGCGGGATAGTCTACGTCTTGAATGGAGTCCAGGCCGTAAGCCAGGCGGGTGAACCGGATGTTGTACTCGATGTAGGGCTTTTCCTTGTTGAACTCACTGGGTTTGACCTGGAAGTTCTGGACAATGCTGGGGTAGACCTGGGCCAGCAATACTACCGCCACCACCCACGCTCCCACGGCGAAGACGATGGCGCGCAAGGCCCGCAGAAAGACGTTGACCAGGAGCAGGAGGGCGCAGGCCAGGGCGATGATCGCCAGGATGGTGAGGGCTCCCCACTGGGCGTTGACGTCGGTGTAGCTGGCCCCGAAGACCACACCCCGGGGGGAATAGACTAACTCGTAGATGTCCAGCCAGTAGTTCCACGCCACCAGGGCCAGGATCAGCGACCCCAGGGCCGACAGGTGGCCCTTCACCGCCTGGGTCAACTGAAACCGACCCAGGCTGATGGCGTAGATGACGGCGGTGGCGAGGAGTATCAGGATCAGGGCCGAGAATAGCCATGACTGCACGAAGCGGTAGACCGGCAAGGTGAAGACGTAGAAGGAGATGTCTTGGTCGAAGATGGGGTCTTTGAGTCCAAAAGGTGTGGCGTTGAGATAGCGCAGCAGCCTGACCCAGCCACTTTGCGCTGCCAGTCCCATGAAGGCGGCCAGGATAATGCCGGCGACCAGGATGGGAAGGGACAAGGCGCCCCGGGCCCAAGACGTAGCCGGGCCTCGGGGCGAGAGCGCCCGGGCAATGCCGGCGTTGGCGAGAAAAAGAAGGAGGAAGGCTATGGACCCCGCCAGGAAGATGCCGATGCGGGCCTGGAAGCGGATCAGGAACACCGAGGCCAAACCCAGGTTGTCGTACCAGAGATAATCGGTGTATATCTCCGGCCCCAGGGAGAACAGGAGAAAGAG
>JACQYG010000281.1 GCA_016208345.1 Chloroflexota bacterium | reverse complement strand
CGGGGCCTATCCCACCAGAGGGCTTCCTCGGGCCGACGCTTTGATCACCGACGAGCCAGAGGTGCCTCTTCTGATGCGATTCGCTGATTGCATGCCCATCATCCTGTATGACCCGGTGCACCATGCCGTGGGCCTGGCCCACGCCGGTTGGAAAGGCACGGTGGGGAAGATCGCCCAGAGGACGGTGGAGGCCATGCAGGGTGCCTTCGACTCGGACCCCGAAACCATGCTGGCGGCCCTGGGTCCCGGCATTGGCCCCTGCTGCTATGTGGTCCGCGACGACGTGGCCTCCCTTGCCAAGGTGGCCTTTACCTCGTGGCAGGAAGTCCTGGTGTCCCTCGGGAACGGCCTCTGGCGCTTCGACCTATATCGTGCCAATTGGGCCGCTCTGGCTTCGGTGGGGGTGCCGCCCGCTAACGTGGAGTTGGCGGAGTACTGCACCTCGTGCCGTACGGACCTCTTTTTCTCTCATCGGGCCGAAAACGGCCGTACCGGGCGTTTTGGCGTGATCGTGGGGCTGAGGCAGAGGTGATGCCGGTGGACGCTTCCTCTGTGGTGACCGAGGAGACTTCGACCGCCGTAGGGAAAAATCTGGCGGCAGTGCGGGCCCAGATCGAACGGGCGGCCCTGGCCGCCGGGCGGGACGTGAACGAGATCGAGCTGGTAGCGGTGACGAAGACCGTGCCCCTGGACCGGATCGCCGCCGCCTACCAACTTGGCCTGCGCGATTTCGGCGAGAATCGGGTCCAGGAGGGGACGGAAAAGATAGCCGGCTGCGCTGCCTTAGGCCTGACCGGGGCCAGATGGCATCTGGTGGGACACCTTCAAACCAACAAGGTCAAGACGGCCGTCGCCATTTTTGATATAATACACTCCATTGATTCGGTGCACCTGGCGGAGGCGGTGAGCAGAAGGGCGGTCGCCGCCGGACGGACAGTGCCGGTGCTTTTAGATGTCAATGTGGCCGGCGAGGCTTCCAAGTTCGGGTTTTCGCCCGGCGAGCTGCCAGCGGCACTGGAACAAATCTCGAAGATGCCAGGCCTCCAGTTGGAGGGCCTGATGACGGTGGCACCCCTGGCGCGGGACCCGGAGGGGATCAGGCCGGTCTTTCGGCGCCTGAGAGAGCTTCGGGACGAGCTGCGACAGAGCTGCGCCCTCTCCCATTTTCGCCACCTGTCCATGGGCATGACCGATGACTATCAGGTGGCCATCCAGGAGGGGGCCACCATAGTGCGCCTGGGGCGAGCCATCTTCGGTGAAAGAAGGCAACATGATCTGGCTTTATAATTTCATCAACATGCTGTTTTCCATCCTGACCCTGGCCATCATCGCCAGGGCCGTTCTCTCCTGGTTCAGCGTGAGCCCGTACAACCCGATATCGGTCTTCCTGCATCAGATCACCGAGCCCATCCTCGCTCCCCTGCGCAAGATCGTTCCCACGGCGGGGTTCATCGACCTCACTCCCCTGGTGGCCATCATTCTCCTTCAAGTCGTCCAGCAGTTGATCCTTTCGCTCTTATTCCGGGCGTACTAGCTGGGACGCTTTCGGTTGCCAGCCCCGGCTGAAGCGCCGGGGCCAGCCAGGCGCGCAGGATCTCGGCCACGCTCCAGGCCTGGGCGATGCCGCCCACGGGATGGTGGGGGACATTACCCTCAAAGATCTCGCTGATGGTTCCCAGACCGGCCTGGGCCAGGTGCTCAGGAAAGGCTTGAAGCAGCAAACGGGCCGCCCGTCTGTCTCCATAGACCCTCAAGAAAGCGTCCACGTAGGGCCCCAACAGCCACGGCCACACCGTACCCTGATGGTAGGCGGCATCACGTTGGCGCTGGTTGCCCCGGTATCGTCCCGTGTAGGCCGGGTGGCCAGTGGCCAGGGTCCGCAGGCCATAGGGCGTCAATAGCTCTTTCCCCACCACATCCACCACCGCCTTTGCTCGTTCCGGTGGCACCGGGCTGTGGGGCAAGGCTACGGCGATGATCTGGTTGGGACGTAATGATATATCGCCCAGTTGCGACCCATCGATGACGTCATAAAGATAGCCGCCCCGGGGATACCAGAACCGATCGAAGCTGGCCCGAGCCCTTCGGGCCAGTCGCTCGTAGTTCTGGCCTGGCTTGCCCAGGTGTTCAGACCACTCTGCCATCAAGGACAGGGCATTATACCATAGGGCGTTGATCTCCACCGGTTTTCCCCGGCGTGGGGTAACGGCCCATCCTCCGACCTTGGCATCCATCCAGGTCAACTGGGCCCCCTCCTCCCCGGCGGCGAGAAGCCCGTCGGCCGGATCCACGGCAATTCCGTGACGGGTGCCCTTGACGTGCCAGTTGACGATCTCTACCAGCGCCGGATATAGTTCCTCCAAAAGGGCCCGGTCTTTGGTCGCCTGCACATAGCTGTCGATGGCCTGAAAGTACCACAGGGTGGCATCCACGGTGTTGTACTCCGGTGCCTGGCCCTGGTCGGGAAAGCGATTTGGCAACATGCCCCGGCTCAGGTATTGAGCGAAGGTCAAAAGAATGCTCCGTGCCTCGGCAAACCGGCCCGTAGCCAGGGTCAGGCCCGGGAGGCTGATCATCGTGTCCCGGCCCCAGTCAGTGAACCAGGGATACCCGGCGATGACGGTGCGGGCCTCGACCGGCGGCCTACCAGCGGCGAGGGTTTCTCTGGCGGAGGTGGGTAACCCGCGGCTCACCAGGAATTGGTCTGCCGCCAGTACCAGTTGCCGGACGAAGTCGTCCGCCCCGGCGGCGGGCACTTTGGAGACGAGCTGCTTGCGGCGGTCGATTTCACGCCGATGGGCCCGATCACCATTGAGATCGACCGCGGCTGGTTCTTCGGCCGTGATGGCCACCGTCAATACGCCCCCTGGGGCCAGCTCGTAGTTCAGGTAGCCGGGCCGGAACAGGTCCTCCTGGTGGTCCAGGCCCCTTTCCTCTTCCGCGCGGTGCTGGAAGTGCCAATACCAGGCGGTGTCCGGCACGAAGTCTGCCCGGGGCGAGGTCAGGACGCGATAGGGGGTAGCGCCGGGAAGAGCCACTATCTGGCAGCCCCCGGGCAGTGGGTCCACGTGAAACTGCCAGTCGGGGGATCCCTGGGTCGCGGCGTGGTGATCGCGATAGTTGGCCAGCAGGGTTAAGGTCAGTTGCACGGCACGCGGGGCCTCCACCAGGCGATAGCTGACGTAGGCCGTATTGTAGCCGTATTCCATCCAGATGCGTTTTTCCAGGAGGAAGCCGCTGGCAGCGTAGCGAAAAACCGGCAGCCCCAGTTCCAGGGAAAAGCCCTGCAGGTGGAGGTAGCCAGAGGGATGGATGACGCGGCCCTGATATTCGTTGGTGCCAAGCTCGATGCTCCGGCCATCCAGGCTGACCCGCTCGTCGATCTTGGCGAGCAGGACGGCGCGCGCTACAGGCGGCTGGAGGGCGGCCACCAGAGGGGCGTGGTAGCGCCGGGTGTTGGCAGCGGTGATGGTGGAGGAAGCGTAGCCGCCGATGCCGTTGGTCAACAGCCACTCCCGGGAGAGGGCCTT